>DASWLF010000533.1:0-3091 GCA_036396255.1 Desulfobaccales bacterium | reverse complement strand
TTCCCTTTACTATTACGAAGAACTGACCATGAAGGAAATCGGCCAGATTATGGGCTATACCGAATCTCGCATCTCCCAGTTGCATACCCAGGCCATGTACCGCCTGCGGCATAAGCTCCGGGGATATTCCCAGGAAATGGGGGGATAACCCCCCCTGCGGGCCAGAGGATCTTTTTCGCCGGGCCCGGTGCCGGCGGCCTCACGGGATGAGAAGGACAGAGGAAATCATGTGGCATAACCTCTTATTTTACGGTGGCCTCACTTTTCTGGTCCTTTTGGGCGGCGCGGTTTACCTTATTATCTTCAGCCTGCTGCGCCTGGCGCAAAAAGAGGACTACCTGGTGGCGCAGAACTATGAAGCCATGACGCGGGCGGCGGCCGTGATTCAGGGCCACCCGGACCCGGCTCATTCCCTGCATGCTGACGGTGGGGGACCCTCAGTTCCCAGAGGGACCCCGAGATGGGAAGAAGCCCAGGCGCGCTCCAAGGGATGATTTGGCAGACCGGGGGCCCCAGATGGTGCAGCAACCTGGGGATTACCCGGAGAGCTTGAGTCAGCCCTTTGGGGTCAACCGCCGGCTCCTTGCCAATTAACGCCATCCTTTCGCCCTGGGGGGACTCCGCGGTTTTTCCGCCATTGCCTCATCCCCCCAATTTGACCGGGCGCGGCCGGTCCTTCGTTGCACCGCCCGGCTTTTTCATTTAAACTGGGCCAACCGCATATACCCCAGAGACCCGAGGAATCATGCTGGAGAGAGTCAAGAAGCGGCTGCAGGCGGCCCGGGGGGAGGTGCCCGCGGACCTGGTGCTCACGGGTGGCCGGGTGGCCAACGTCTTTACGGGGGAGTGGCAGGCGGCCGACGTAGCCCTGTTTGACGGGATCATCATTGGCCTGGGCGATTACCCCGGCCCCCGCCTGGAGGTGCAGGGGGGTTTTATCCTTCCGGGGTTGATCGACGGCCACCTGCACCTGGAGAGCAGCATGCTGACCCCCCGGGAGCTGGCCCGGGCCCTGCTGCCCCTGGGGACCACCGCGGTGGTGGCGGACCCCCATGAGATCGCCAACGTCTGGGGCGCCGCGGGCCTCGATTATCTGCTGGCCGCCAGCGAAGGCCTGCCTCTGGATATCTTCTTCATGCTGCCCTCCTGCGTCCCGGCCTCTCCTTTGGAAACCGCCGGGGCGGTTCTCGAAGCCGGGGACCTGGCGCCATACCGGCAGCACCCCCGGGTCCTGGGTCTGGCGGAAGTGATGAATTTCCCCGGGGTGATTTCCGGGGACGCCGGGTTGCTGGCCAAGATCGCCCTCTTTCCCCGGGGGCCCGTGGACGGCCACGCCCCTTTGCTCTCCGGGACAGACCTCAACGCCTACCGTTTGGCCGGCATCGGCTCGGATCACGAGTGTACCCAGGCGTCGGAAGCCCGAGAAAAGCTGGAGAAGGGTTTTTACCTGATGCTGCGGGAGGGCAGCCTAGCCAGGAACCTGGCGGACCTCCTGCCCGCGGTGAGCCCCGCGGCGCTCAGGCGCACCATGCTGGTCACCGACGACTGCCAGCCCCAGGACCTGCTGGCCAGGGGCCACCTGAACTATCTCTTGCAACGAGCCGTGTCTTTGGGAACGGAGCCTATTGCCGCGGTCACCATGGCCACCCTGAACCCGGCCGAGTACTTCCGCCTGGGGCAGCGCGGCGCTCTGTCGCCGGGGTTCGCCGCCGACCTGGTGGTGGTGGAGGACCTGGAGACCTTCCAGGTGAGCCGGGTTTTCAAGAATGGGCGGCTGGTGGCGGAACAGGGCCGGCTCCTCGCGGCCCTGGATCTTCCGGAGCCGCCGGTCCCCCGGACCGCGCTGCGGGTGCAGGACCTGTCCCTGGAGCGCTTCTTCCCGCCGGCTGCCGGGGACCTGGTCAAAGTCATCGGCCTGGTTCCGGGACAGCTGCTCACCGAGAAGCGGGTCGTGCCGGCTCCCGTCCGGGATGGCCGTCTGGTGGCGGATCCCTTACAAGACCTGCTGAAGCTGGCGGTGGTGGAGCGGCACCGGGGCACCGGCAACCTGGGCCTGGGGCTGGTCCAGGGCTTCGGCCTCAGGCGCGGGGCCCTGGCGTCTTCCGTGGCCCATGACTCCCATAATATCGTGGTGGTGGGGGCCGATGAGGCCGACATGCTGGCCGCGGTGCAGCATCTGGTGGCGTTGGGGGGCGGGCTGGCCGCGGTGGCCGACGGCCAGGTGTTGGCGGACCTGGCCCTGCCCATCGCCGGGCTCATGAGCCCCCGGCCCCTTAAAGAGGTGGCCGGGGCTTACGGCGCTTTGAAAGAAGCATATCGGGCGTTGGGGGGAAACTTACAAGACCCCTTCATGGCCCTGTCTTTCCTGGCCCTGCCGGTGATCCCGGCGCTGAAGCTCACGGACCTGGGCCTGGTGGATGTGGACCGCTTCCAGGTGGTGCCGCTGTGGGGGGAAGATTAGTTCAAAGTTCAAAGTTCAAGGTTGGGTCCGAGGCTCAAACTTTGAACTTTGAACCTTGAACCTTGAACCTTGAACCTTGAACTTTGAACTGACTATCGGGTATGTTATGGAGGTCCCATGAGCTTAGTCCTGACGGGCTCCCAAGTGATGCAGGTGCTGGACATGGACCTGGCCCTAACCGCGGCGGAAGACGCCTTCCGGGCTTACGGCGAGGGCCGGATAAACATGCCGCCCAAGGCTTACCTGACCCTGGCCCACGGCGATTTCCGGGCCATGTACGGAGAGATCTTCCTGCCGGCGGACCACATCTGCGGCCTCAAATGGGTCAATGTGCATCCCGGGAACCCGGCCAGGGGCCTGCTGACGGTGATGGCCAAGATTCTGCTGAACGATCCGGAAACCGGGATGGAGTTCGCCGACCTGGACGGCACCCACATCACCGATTTCCGCACCGGGGCCGCGGGCGGTACGGCGGTTAAATACCTGTCCCGGCCCGACGCCAGCCGGCTGGGACTCATCGGCGCCGGGGCCCAGGCCCGGACCCAGGTGGCCGCCATCCTGAAGGTGCGGCCCATCCGGGAAGTGGTGGTCTTCGATCGCCACCTGGCCCATTCCCAGGCCTTTGCGGAT
>DASWLF010000532.1:0-3907 GCA_036396255.1 Desulfobaccales bacterium | reverse complement strand
CCGCCGGGGGCTCTCCGCCGCCACCCACCGCCGGTGGGGGAGAAACCGCCCATTTCCCCGGTTCGGCTTTCATTTAGGCACAAACCGGACCCGGCCGCCATCGGGGAAACCCTGAATTTTACCTTTGAAATTCCTGGTCCGCCGCGACCGGTACCCCCACGGTGTCGCCGCTGCCGGCCCCCCGCCGCCGCCCCGGAGCTCACGGCTGCTTCGGTGCTTTTCCCGGCCTTACAACCTCTTCGGGGATGGTCACGGTGACGGTGCGCTCTTTCTTCTGGGGTGCCTTCTCGGCCTCCTGAGCCTTGGGCTCCGACTGGGAGCCCTGGTTCTTGGAATCCTTGCTCTGGCGCTTCCATTTTCCCGGAACCCCGGAGTAAGTAAATTTATCGGCTCCCACGGCCGTGGCGGTGAGGAGAAAGCTTAGGGCCACCAGCCAGGCGGCGACTCTCCAGAAGGTCATGCGGCGCTCCTTTGACCGGAGCCGGGAGTTTACTGGCAGGGAAGTTCTCCCGGTCCCCCGTCCATCAGTTCCCGTCATTGACTTGCCAGCAGGTTACGGCAGATGACCCATTTTGCCAACAGGTGGTTCCCCATTGGGGGGTGGCTTATCACTGGTTTTACCCCCGGGGATTCCCGACCCGTCCCGGTGAATCGGCCCGGAACCCCCAATCGCCACAACGCCGCCGGTTCCCAGCGGCACCGCCGCGGCGCCATCACCCATCATTTCCTTTTCCCGGTGCCGCCCCCTATGTTATCATCACTGCAGCAAAAGTCATCGATATTGTCTAGCAGGAGGCCGCATGGATTCCCTGACCAGCCTCAACCCCATCTTCAAGCCCCAGAGCGTCGCGGTCATCGGGGCCTCCACCTCCCCGGGCAAACTGGGCCACGACATCCTGGCCAACCTCAAAAACGGCGGCTTTCCCGGGCCGCTCTACCCCATCAACCCCAAGGCCGACGAGATCCTGGGCCTCAAGGTCTACAAATCCGTGGCGGAGACCCCAGCGCCGCCGGAGCTGGCGGTGGTGGTGATCCCCGCCAGAATCGTGGCCAGCACCCTGGAGCAGTGCGCCGCGGCCGGGGTCAAGGCCGCCATCGTCATCACCGGCGGTTTTGCCGAAGCCGGCCCCGACGGTGAGCGCCTCCAGGATGAGCTGGCCCAGGTGGTGCGCAATACCGGCCTCCGGGTGGTGGGCCCCAACTGCCAGGGGGTCAACATGCCCCACCAGCACCTGTGCGCCTCCTGGCCGCTGATCACCACCCAGGGCAAGATCGCCTTCGCCTCGCAGTCCGGCACCGTGGGCGCCGCTTTTCTGGATATGGCGGCCTTCGAGCACCTGGGGGTCAGCGGCTTCGTGTCCCTGGGCAACCGGGTGGACGTGGACGAAGCCGAGGTGCTCAGCTACTTTAACCAGGACCCCCACACCCGGGTCATCGCCCTGTATCTGGAAGGCGTGAAGCGGGCCTCCTATTTTCTCGACGCCCTCCGGGAGGTGACCAAGCCCGTGGTCATTCTCAAGGCGGGCCGCACCACCCAGGGAAGCCGGGCCGCCGAGTCCCACACCAAGTCCATGGCCGGCGCCGACGCCATCTACGAGGCCCTGTTCCGCAAATATAAAGTATACCGGGCCGACAATCTGGAAGAACTCTTTGATTTTGCCAAGGCCCTGGCCTACCTGCCCCCACCCCGGGGCCGTCGCCTGATGATCACCACCTCCTCGGGGGGCGCCGCCATCCTGGCCATTGACGAGGCGGAGCAGAACGGCCTGACGGTGCCGGAGCCCGACGCCATTCTCCAGGAAAGGCTGCGGGAATTCCTGCCCGCCCATTGCGCCGTGGGCAACCCCGTGGACCTCACCGGCGACGCCATCAGCGCCCCGGAGCTCTACCGCCAGGTGATGGACAAGACCCGGGACCACTACGACGCCCAGGTGGTGATCTTCGGGGACCCCATCCCCGGAGCCGCCGACCAGGTGACGGCCGGCGCCCCGGAGTTGGTGATCTTCCTGGGCGGCGCCGAAGTGGAGCGGGAAGAGCGGCAAAAGTTATATGCCAAAGGCATCCCGGTCTTCCCCACCCCGGAGCGGGGCGTTCGGGCCCTGGCCCAGTTTTTCCGGTTCGCCCCGGCGCCGCCTGCCGCCCCGGGCCTGCCCAAAATCGCCGTGGCCCAGCCCTTGAAGCTGCTGCCTGCGGGGGAAGCCGCGGCCATGGTGGCCAAAGCCGGCATCCCGGCGGCCGCCGCCCCCCTGGCCCGGGACGCGGATGAGGCCGTCTCCCTGGCCCGGCAGTTCGGCTACCCGGTGGCCCTGAAGATCGCCTCCCCCGACCTCGCCCACAAGACCGACATGGGCGGGGTCCTCCTGGCCCTGGAAAACGACGAGGAAGTCGGCCAGGGCTTTCAGGACCTCATGGACGCCACCCGGCTCTTTGACACCGCGGTGCGGGTGGACGGCGCCACCGTCTCTCCCATGGCCAAACCCGGGGGCCTGGAGGTCATCCTGGGCACCATCACCGATCCCCAGTACGGCCCCACCCTGATGTTCGGCCTGGGAGGCATCTACACCGAGATTTACCAGGACGTGGCCTTCTGTATCCTGCCGGCCACCGATGCCGAGTTGGCAGACCTGATGCAGAAAATCAAGGGCTACCCCCTGCTCACCGGCTACCGGGCCCAACCGCCCAGGGACACCGAGGCGCTTTTGGTGGCCATGAAGGCCCTGGCCCGCTTCGCCCAAAACCACCCGGAACTGGACCAGATCGAACTCAACCCCCTGCTCCTCTACGAGAAGGGCTTGTTTGCGGTGGATGTAAGGATATTTTCACGAATTTAGGCGGGGGAAATAGCCGGGGGCCCCAGGCACCTGCCTGTGGCCCCCGGCCCCCTCCCTCTGGCGAGGGAGGAAAAGATTTGTGGGGGAGGGCCAGGAACTTCGTCCCTGCCCTCCCCCACACCCCCTCCCAACCCGTATAAGAAAATGTAGGGGCGGTTCGCGAACCGCCCCTACAAAAGAAGTGTAGGGGGGGCACCGCCCGCCATGAATAAAAACCTGGTGGCACAGGCGTCTCGCCTGTGCTTAAAAATGGTGGGCCATGCCCACCCTACATGACTGTTCAAAATAATCAGCAACTTAAGGTGGTTGGCGATGAAGCAGATTAAGATTATTGTAGAGAAATATCCGGATGGTCATGTTGCCTACCCATTAGGGCTTAAAGGGGTTGTGGTGGGACAGGGCGATACTTATGAAGCAGCCTTGGCCAATGTTAAATCCGCCATCTCCTTCCACATTGAGACCTTCGGGCGGGAAGTAATGGAAGTGGAGTCTCTTGGCGGTATACAATAAAAGCTAAGTGGCACAGGCGTCCCGCCTGTGCATAAAAAAATGGCGGGCAATGCCCGCCCTACATAACTGCAAGCCTACAACTAAGCATAAATCAAAAATATGCCCCCTTTAGAATTCTTCCGCCTTAAGACCCGGGAAGCAGTCCTGGCCCTGTATGACCGCTTTCCGGCGGTGGGGGTGGAGGAAATTGAACTTGCGGCCGCCGGGGGCCGGGTGCTGGCGGTCCCGGTGGCCGCACCGGAGGACGTGCCGGCTTTTCTCCGGGCCTCCATGGACGGCTACGCGGTGGCGGCCAAAGACACCTTCGGGGCCAGCGTCGGCGCTCCCCAATACCTGGAGATCAAGGGTGAGGTCCCCATGGGCGCGGTCCCGGGGCGGTCCCTGGGTCCCGGCGAGGCCCTGCGTATCCCCACCGGCGGCATGCTGCCCCAGGGCGCCGACGCGGTGGTGATGGTGGAGTACACCGCCGAGCACCAAGGCGACACCCTGGAGGTGCGCCGGCCCGTGGCCCCGGGAGAAAACGTGCTCACGCCCGGCGAGGACGTGGGCCGGGGGGAAGTGCTTTT
>DASWLF010000531.1:0-1971 GCA_036396255.1 Desulfobaccales bacterium | reverse complement strand
AGTCCCGCCTCCTTAAGCTCCTGGGCCGAAAACTCCCGACCGAACACGATCTGGATGGGGTGGGGCCGGGGGAAAGGGGCGTTGGCGCCCCAGGCCTCGTAGGAGCCGCGGATATGGACCGGGACGATCTTGACTCCCAGCTCCTGGGCCAGGATGGCCACCCCTTTCTTGAATTCCCGCAGCTTGCCGGTGACGCTGCGGGCCCCCTCGGGAAAGATGCAGAGGATGCCGCCCCGCCGCAGCACGTAGGCCGAGGCCTGCATGGCCTCCACCAGGTACCGGGCGGAATTCACCGGGATCACCCGGATCAGCTTGACGATGTCTCTGACCACCGGAATCTCAAAGTAGTTGCTGTATCCCATGAAAAAAAGGCGGTTCCTCAAGGCGTACGGCAGGGCATAGGAAAGCAGGAAGCCGTCCAGGAAGCTGGCGTGGTTGGGGCACAGGATGTAGCCGGACTCGCCCAGGCGCTCCCGGCCGTAAGCCCGGAGCCGGAACCAGAGCTTGAACCACAACCCCAGGGTGAGCGCTAGCATTAGGGTGAACAGACGGCCCAGGAACCCCGGCTGGAGGCCGATTTTCTTCAGCAGGGCAGGGGCGGGGTCTTGTGACAGGATATCGGTCCAGGAGCGCTCCAGCGCCGCCGCTTCTTCCCGTTCGGCCGGCTCCTGGTCCTCCAGGAAGCGGATGAGTTCGGCCACCGTGAAAATCTCCGAGAACTCCTCCTCCTTGATCTCCAGGGCGAACCTTTGCTCCAGGGCCGCGATGAGCTCCACCAGGGCCAGGGAATCGAGGCCCAGGTCCAGCTCCAGGTGGTCGTCCAGGTAAATGGCGGCGGCGCCGGTCTTTCCCGCCAGAATCCCGATGACCCGCTCCCCTAGGGCGGACACCCCTTCCTCCAGGGCGGTCTGCTTCTTCTCGTAAAGCCGGCCCGCCCGTTGCTGGTAGATGGCCGCCACTTCGTAGCCCTTGATCTTGCCCAGGCGGGTCTTGGGGAGCTCCTGGTTGGACAGGACAAAATCCTTGATGCGCTTGTACGGCTCCAGCTGCTGCGAGTAATACTCCAGCTGCCACTTCACTTCGCCGTAGATGTCCGTCTCCCCGGTTTCCCGGAAATGGTCGAAATCGGGAACCACCACGGCCACCAGCTTCTCTTCCCGGGCGTCGGGCATCACGTAGATTTCTTTGATCTTGCGGGATCTTAGGTAGTGTTGCGCCACTTCCTCGGCGGAGACGTTTTTCCCTGAGCTCAACACGATGAGGTCTTTGAGGCGGCCGGTGACGTACAGGTAGCCGTCCCCATCCAGGCGGCCCAGGTCGCCGCTCCAGAACCAGCCGTCCCGGAGGACCTCCCGGGTGGCGGCTTCGTTCTGGTAATAGCCCGGCATGACGTTGTCGCCCCGGATGAGGATCTCCCCGTTGCCGTCGAGATCCGGGTCATGAATCCTGACTTCTACCCCGGCCAGGGGTCGGCCCACGGACCCGGCCCGGGGCCCCGCCGGCGGGTTCATGCTCACCACCGGGGCGGTCTCGGTCAGGCCGTAGCCCTCCAGCACCTCAAATCCCAGCCTGGAGAGGTTCCGGGGCAGGTCTGCCGGCAGCTTGGCGCCGCCGCTGATGAAAAACCGGAACTGGCGGCCCAGCACCTGGTGGATGCGGCGGAGCAGCGGCCCGGCCAGGTTGATCCCCAGGCGGGGCTGCAGCCAGCCGGAAAGCCCTATAAAGGATTCCAGCAGCGTCCCCAGCCCCAGGGGCATCTCGGCCAGGCGGCGGCGGATGCCCTGGTAAAAATGCTGCAGCACCTGGGGGGTCAGCACCAGGATGGTCACCTGCTGCTCCCGGATGCACCTGAGGATGGCCTCGGCCTTCAGGGTGTCGAGGTAGGTGATCCGGGCCCGGGACAGCAGGGGCACCACCAGGTTGGCCATGAAGGGAAGGGAGTGGTGCAGGGGCAGCAGGGAGAGAAAATTG
>DASWLF010000530.1:0-2420 GCA_036396255.1 Desulfobaccales bacterium | reverse complement strand
AGGTGGGAGACGATTTCGGTGTCCGTCTCCGAAGCGAAGCGGTGGCCTTCCTTGAGGAGCTGTTCCTTGAGCTCCAGGTAGTTTTCGATGATGCCGTTGTGCACCACTGCGATGGAGCCCACCATGTGGGGGTGGGCGTTGGTCTCGGAGGGCCGGCCGTGGGTGGCCCAGCGGGTGTGCCCGATGCCCACCTGCCCGGCCAGGGGATCCTGGCGCAACACTTTCTCCAGCTCCAACAGCTTCCCCACGCTGCGGCGGATGGCCAGGCCGCCGTCATGGATGACCGCCATCCCCGCGGAATCATAGCCCCGGTACTCCAGGCGCTTCAGGCCGTCCAGGATGATGGGCATGGCCTCCTGGGGCCCCAGATAACCGATAATGCCGCACATAGTTACCTCAACAGGGATCAGGGGGTAGGGACCAGGGGTCAGGAATAAACCCTGGGCACATTTCTGGTCTCACTCCCTGATTTTAGGTTTTAATCCTTTTTAATAAGCCTCGCAAAGAGTTGGGGCGGGGGGTAGCTGGGAAACGTTTGGTTAATTTCCTAATCCATATTCCCTGGCCCCTGGCCCCTGGCCCCTATTCTTCTTTCTTCTTGCCGCCGACTCGCCGCTCCAGGTTCACCTGGCGGGCCCGGGAGATGCCCAGCTTGCCCGGGGGCACGTCCTCGGTGATGGTGGAGCCGGCCCCGACGTAGGCCCCGGCCCCCACGGTCACCGGCGCCACCAGGGCGGTGTTGCTGCCGATGAAGGCCCCTTCGCCGATGACGGTGGGGTGCTTGTGGACCCCGTCGTAGTTGCAGGTGATGGTGCCGGCCCCCACGTTGGCGCCGGCCCCCACCTCGGCGTCCCCCAGGTAGGTGAGGTGGTTGGCCTTGACCCCTTCATGGAGCACCGATTTTTTCACTTCCACGAAATTGCCCACCCGGGCGCCGGCCCGCAAATCGCTCAAGGGCCTGAGATGGGAGTAAGGCCCCACCTGCACTCCGGGTCCCAGGCGGCTCTCGCTGATGACGCTGCCCATTTTCACCCGGACGTTGTCGGCCAATTCCGAGTCGCTGATCTTGACGTTGGGCTCGATGACGCAGTTCTCGCCGATGACCGTGCGCCCTTGCAGGTAGACGTTGGGATAGATAACGGTGTCCCGGCCGATGCTTACGAAAAACTCGATGTAGGTGGCTTCCGGGTCGATGAGGGTGACGCCTTGCTCCAGGTGCCGGGCGTTGATGCGGCGCTTCAGGGTCTGCCCCGCCGCGGCCAGTTCGGCCCGGCTGTTGATGCCCAGAAGGTTCTCCCGGTCCGGGTCCACCAAAGCCTCCACCCCCCTGCCCTGCTGCCGGGCCAGGTGGATCATGTCGGTGAGGTAGATCTCCCCGGTCACCGGGCTTTTGGGAATTTTTGTAAGTCCCTCCCGGAGAAACGACGCGTCAAAACAGTAAGCCCCGGTGTTGATCTCCCGGATGGCCAGGATGTCGGGGCGCTCCCTGGAGTCCTTGGCCTGCAGCACCGCGGCCACCCGGCCGCCCTGGTCCCGCACCACCCGGCCGTAGTGGGCGCCGTCTGGGAGCTCCATGGTCTGGACGGTGACCGCAGCCCCGGTTTCTTCTTGCAGCCGGTGGAGCGCCCGGATGCTATCTGGGGAAATCAATGGGGCGTCGCCGCACAGCACCAGGACGGTTTTGACCCCATGCGGGACCGCCGGCATGGCCACCTGCACCGCGTGGCCGGTGCCCAGCTGGGGTTCCTGGACCACGAAACGGGCCCCGTAATCCTTCAGGGCCTCCTGGACTTTGTCCGCCTGGTAGCCCACCACCGCCACGATATCTTGCACACCCAGGTCCTTCAGGGTGTCAAGCAGGTAGGCGACCATGGGCCGGCCCAGGATTTCATGCAGGACCTTGGGGCGGGACGACTTCATCCGGGTCCCCTGGCCCGCGGCCAGGACGACGGCGGTGATGTTATCTTTTAACATTTCCATCCTTTAAATTATTGCACTCTTTATGCCAAAAACCATCCTTTTGGAGGCATCCAGAATTTCCATGCCCACGACGTTGCCATCTTTGTCGTAGTCGATGATTACGCCTGGCTTGTCTTCATCGCTTTCTTCGATGGGGGCGTTGCTGAAGAGAATGCGCAGCACGTCCACCTCGGGGTCGTAAGTTACCTTCATGACACCCTCCAGTCATATAGGCTGCGCATTGCCCAACATTCATAGCTTCCATGTCTGCTAATATGGAATCTCGATAAAACCATGCTGCTGCGGGTCAAAATCTTTGGTGTTGCGGGTAGTGAGTTTTATCTTATGATAAACGCACAGAGCGGCTTGAAAGGCATCCGGCAACTTCCAGCCCTGGCTTTGTCTCAGAGAGGCAGCAAGATCGGCAACGGGTTTATCGATGATCAACAGATGAAATTGGT
>DASWLF010000529.1:0-7066 GCA_036396255.1 Desulfobaccales bacterium | reverse complement strand
GGCGGCGGCCCCGAGGTGGCCTATTGCGGCTACCGCCGGGTTTCGGCCGCGGAAAAAGGCAAACTGGTGCACCAGCATTTCGACGCGGTAGCCCGGAAATACGACCTGATGAACACCCTGTTGAGTTTCGGGCTCCATCACCTGTGGAAGTGGACCGCGGTGCGGCTCCTGGACCTGCAGCCGGGGGACCGGGTCATCGACGTGTGCGGCGGCACCGCGGATCTGGCCTTGCTGGCGGCCCGGGCCGTGGGCGAGACCGGTCAGGTCATCGTCTACGACATCAACCGGGCCATGATGGAGGCGGGCCTCCCCAAGGTGGTCCATTCCCCCCTGGCCCCCCGCATCAGGTTCCTCCAGGGCGACGCTCAGCAGCTCGCCTGCCCGGATGCGAGCTTCGACGCGGCCATGGTGGGGTTCGGCATCCGGAACCTGACCCAGCCGGAGACGGGATTTAAAGAGATGCACCGGGTTTTAAAAACCGGCGGCAAGCTCATGTGCCTGGAATTCTCCCAGCCGGTGACCCGGTGGTTCAGATGGCTGTACGATGGTTATTCTTTCCACCTCATGCCCGCCCTGGGCAAGCTCTTGGCGGGTTCCCGGCAGGCTTACACCTATCTCCCGGAATCCATCCGCAGGTTCTCCCGGCCCCAGGAGCTGAGCGCCATGCTGGCGGGGCTCGGGTTCACCCAGGTGCGGTACCGGCGCCTCACCAACGGCATCGCGGTCATCCACCTGGGGGTCAAGGCGTGAAGCTCAACTGGGCCGAACGGCTCCTGGTCAACAACCCGGTGCGGGTCATGATCCAGCGCCTCCTGATCCGCTGGATTAAAAATCAGCAGGTGGTGGCACCGGAAGCCCGGATCCTGGAAGTGGGCTGCGGCCGGGGGGCGGGGGCCGTTCTCCTCCTGGAGGAATTTCAGCCCGCGTGGGTGCACGCCCTGGACCTGGACCACCGCATGATCCGGGATGCCGCCGCCTACCTCCGCCCCCCGCAGCGGCAGAAGATCTTCCTGTTAGTGGGGGATGCCCATGAGCTTCCCTATGGCAACGGCGTCCTGGACGCGGTCTTCGGCTTCGGGGTGCTGCACCATCTGCCCCACTGGCGGGCCGGACTCTCCGAGATCGCCCGGGTGTTGAAAGCCGGGGGGATTTATTTTCTGGAGGAATTTTATCCGCCTCTTTACCAGAATTTCCTGGCCAGGAGGCTCTTTCTCCACCCCAAAGCCGACCGCTTTTATAGCCCCGACCTGCACCGGGCCCTTATGGAGACGGGATTCCGGCTCCAGGCCAGGGTGGAGCAGAAACAGCTGGGCATCCTGGCGCTGGCGACTAAGGAGAGCGGCACCATTTGATGGCGGTGCAGAACCTGGCCCATTACCCGGTTTCGGCAAAATTGCCTCTTAAGGATAATACCGGGTTGCGTGCAAATGGTTGTTTTTGTAGCCGCAGGCTTTAGCCTGCGCCGCACAGGCGAGACGCCTGTGCCACCAAGATAAGTTGGAAGAAAAATATTCGATCGGTCGCAACTCGGTATAAGTCCGGCTTCTCCCTGGGGTTTCCGGTTCAGAGTCAGCCGGGCGCGGACGTGGGCTCGCCGGGCACCGGGTGGCTGCGCTGCCGGCCCCTTCCTCAGGGGACCTGACCCTAGTACTCGACATCCAGGTCGGTGGCCAGGTCAGACTCCACCGCCAGGTCGGCGGCCCGGCGGACCACCTCGTCGGGGAAGCGGCGGAGGTCGGCATGGAAGAAATGGTACTGGGGCAGGTAACCCAAAACCAGTTGGGCCACCGCCAGGGTCAGGCCGCGGTCCCGGGCCTGCTGGCTCTCCTCCCGGCCAGCTTGCTCGCTCAGCCAGAGCTGATGGAGGGCGAAGGCCCGGGGGTCGGGAACCACCATGGTGGCGGGGGCACCATCTTTACCGATGACCACCTGGGAAAACTTGGGGGAGGACAACAGGTAATGCAGGTTGCCACCTGCACCCGCCATGGTCTCACCGGCCCCGCCTCTGACCCCGGTTGTTTGCGGCCCGGGGCTCAAGATCTGCACCAGATAGCCGCCCCGGTTCACGGCCCGAAACCCCTGGCCGCCTAAGGCGACAAAAGAACGGTCCGCTTTGCGGAGTAACGCCAGAAGTTCGGCCGGGGGCGCCTGGCGGTGGGTGGCCAGGGTCAGGCTGCCACCGGAGATGGCCAAGAGGTCGAGAGTCTCGGAGCTTTCCAGAAACACCCCGGCGGCAAACTCAAAGGCATGGATGGCGTTGCCGCCGATTACCATGACATTCTCCTTTAATACCTCGTGCTGTTCCAGTTGCCGCAAGACTCGGGTCACGGTTCGGGGAACCCGGTGGAGCAAAGCCGCCCGGCAAAACCTGGTCTGCTCGGTCAGCTGCGGGCGCAGGTCCCGGAGGCGCGCCGCCGCCGCTTGTCTTGCCTGGTTGAATTCGGCCAACAGCTCCTCCGTGGGCCCGGCGCGGGGTCCCAGGCTCCTGCCGTGGCCGTAGCGGTCCACATATTGATACAGGTACTGGCGGCCCTTAATCTTCTTCCAATGCATACCTCCCCGGAAGGGGCGGGTCGCTCTGAGGGCCTCCAGATAGGCGGCATAGAGGTGCACCGCGCCGTTATAGATGCGCTGCTGGCCGTCGCTGAATTTTCTAAACCGGTAATCACCTGTCATTATTATCCTTCATATCATGGTTATAATTACTTTGCAGGATAATTATTGGGACCAATGGAAATTTCATTTTGGGTAATCGGCATTTTTTCGTTATAATAATAGCCAGCTCGTTTTGAAGGAGAATCCCGCCATGAGACCCAACACCGAAATCGACACCCTGCGCCAGCAACTCCCCTACCACAAGCTGCGGCAGGTGAAAAAAGCCAACGTCCTGCCCATCGACTGGCAAACCGAGTGGGAGCGCTTCGATGTGGAGGAGCTCTACAGCCTGGATCTGGCCGCCATCCCGGAAAAGCTGCTGGAGAACATGCGCAAACGGCAGGAAGTCCTGATGGACGGCAACCAGTCGGCCCTGTCGGTGCTGTCCCGGGTGGTGGACGGTCTCTGCGGCTATCCCATCACCCCCTCCACTCCCATTGCCGAAACCTTTGCCCGGTATGCGGCCAACGGCCGCAAGAACCTCTTCGGCCATGAGCTCATGTACTTCCAGCCCTCGGATGAGCTCTCGGCCATCGCCGCGGTGGAAGCCATGGCCTGCCAGGGGGGGCGCTACGCCGACAACACCTCTTCCCAGGGGCTGCTGCTGAAGACCAAAAATCTCTTTTCGGTGGCCGGCAAGCGCTTGCCGGTGGTGATGACGGTCATGGCCCGGGAAGTCAACAAGGGGTCGCTGTCCATCCACTGCGGCCACACCGACTTCTACGCGGTGCGCAACGCCGGCTGGGCCGAGCTGGTCTCCCAGGACAACCAGGAACTGCACGACCTGCTGCCCGTGGCCTTCAAGGTGTCGGAACTGAGGGAAGTGATGCTCCCCACCATGGTCATCGGCGACGGTTTTATCAAGAGCCACGCCCTCGAAAACATCCGGGAGCTCTCCGACGCCTTCCTGGAATATTTTATCGGTCCTCCTAACCGGCTCTACCAGCCCAACTTTGAGCACGGCACCTTAACCGGCACCTTCACGGACACGGACCTCACCATGGAAGGACAGGTAGCCCAGGACCTGGCTTACCGATTCTTCAAGCGGGGCTTCGTCATCGCCATGAACGCCATGAACCGGATCCTGGGCACCAACCTCAAGGTGGTGGAGTGCTACCGCACCGAGGACGCGGAAATGGTCGTGGTCATCCTGGGGTCCGCTGCAGGCGTAGTTAAGGACGTGGTGGACTACTACCGGGACGTCAAGGGTTATAAGATCGGAGTGGTGCGGCCGGTGCTGTTCAACCCGCCCTGTTACGAAGAGCTGGCCTACGGCATCCGCAAGGCCAAAGTGATCTCCGTTTTGGAGCGCACCGGCACCACCCACAACCAGCTCCTGTTGGCCGACGTGCAGGCGGCGCTGCAGATTTCGCTCCGGGCCGGGCGGGAAGGCAAAAAGGAGCATCGCATTTACGGCCGCCACGACATGCCCACCTTGTTCCACGGCGTCTACGGCCTGGGCAGCAAGGACTTCAACAAGTACGACGCCGCCGCGGTGGTGGAAAACATGCTCTCTTTTTACGAAAAGAAGCGGCGCTTCCACCGGGATTTTTACGTGGGCATTGAAGGGCCCCTGACCCTGAGGCCCACGCCCCTGCCCGGCTACCTGGAGCGGGAAATGGGCATGACTTTTGTCGGGGTGGGGGCCGAGGGCGTCAAGACCGCTCTCGAGTCCGCGGCCCTGATCTACGCCCAGGACATCGGCACCGGCCGCAAGTACATCCAGTCCGGAGCCCGCTACGGCGCGGCCCGCAAAGGCGCCCCGGTCTTCATGAACCTGCGCATCTCCTCCCAGCCCATCCGCAACTCCTCGGAGCTCACTGAGCGGGACGTCCTGGCCTTCTTCAACGAGAAGTTTTTGAGCGACCAGATCCTGCGGGAATACGTGGGGGGGCTGAAGGAAAACGGCCTCCTGGTGATCAACACTCCCCAGAGCTGCTACGACATCATGGCCACCTTCCCGCCCCAGGTGCAGTCGCTCATCAAGTACCGACAGATCAAGCTCATGACCCTGGACGGCACCAAGGCGGCCTTGAAGCACCTGAACAAGAACCTGCCGGGCGCCGCCTTTCTGGGCCTCATCAACAAGGAAATTGGCATCCTGCCGGAAAAGGACTTCGAGCAGCGGTTCAAGAAGATCCTGGAGAAGAAACTGGGCACCAAGAAGAAGGAGATGCTGGACGCCAACATCTCCCTGCTCAAGTACGGCGCCGACCTGGCTTCCGGCCAGGTCTCGGAGCGGGCCACCCGGCCCCTGGACCTGGGCCCCGCCTACTCCCCGCCGCTGCCGGAGAACTTCGGACAGGGCCCCCGCACCTCGGGCCTGCCGGTGGTCCTGGCGGAAAAGGACCGCCTGGGCACCATCAAGCCCGTGAACCTGATCAAGGACTACCAGGACGTCTTCTACCAGGAGATGGTGAAACCAATTCTGGAAGGCAAAAAAGTCCCCTGGGACCGCTTCCTGCCCATCGTGCCGGCGGGGACCAGCCGTTACCGGGACATGAGCTACATCGCCACCCAGCTGCCGGTCTATGACGCCGCCAAGTGCATTGCCTGCGGCCTCTGCGCCGCCTCCTGCCCCGACTCGGCCCTCATCTCCACCGTCACCGACCGCCCGGTGGACGAGGCGGCCCGCTACTTCAAGAAATTCAAGAGCGTCCCCAAGGGAATTCCCTGGGAGCGCTGCGCCTTAAGCATCAACGCGGACCCCAACTCCTGCAAGGGCTGCGCCGTCTGCGCCCAGGTCTGCCCCACCGACGCTTTAAAGATGGTGGCCAAAACCGACCTCAAAGACGAGGACTTTCTCCCCGAGGCCTGCCGGGAATGGGACAACACCATCAACCTGACTCCCTACGTGGGGCAGATGTCTCTCAACCACCAGGTGCTGTTTGTCTTCTCCAAGCTCTACCCCGGCAAACACACCCTGTGCCCGGGCTGCAGCGAGGGGGTCATCAACCTGCTCACCTTCTTTGCGGCGGAATCGCTCCGCAACCACCCCCAGGGCATCGCCACCTTCTACCAGGGGATCAAGATCCTCTCCGAGCGGAACAAGCGGGCCATTGAGCACATGCTGGACCACGGCTTCAACATCTACGCCATCAACGCCACGGGCTGCGACCAGGTCTCGGAGCTGGTGAACCCCTTCAACACCCGCATCTACCCTTCGGGTCACTACGGTTTCGGCACCGCCTCGGCCGCGGCCCTGGGGGCGAAATTCAGCCTGGACCAGGCCTACCAGGACCGGTACAACAGCGTGCTCACCAAGATCGTGGTCTTCGCCGGCGACGGGGCCATCTACGACATCGGCAACGGCCCCTTCAACCACGCCCTGGGTGAAAACTTCGACATCACCTGGGTGATCTTCAACAACGAAGGCTACATGAACACCGGGATACAGAAGTCCGGGGCCACCCGCTTTGGGACCGACCGCTCTACCTCCCCCATCGGCAAAAAGTACGCCGGCAAGACCACCCTGCACCGGCGGATCATCAGCCAGGCCATGGCCATCTCCCACGTCTACGCCGCCAAACTCACCATCGATAACCCCTTCTACGCCATCAAGATCCTGAAGGAGGCCATCGCCTATAACGGCCCCTCTATGGTGGAGTTTTTCTCGGCCTGCCCCACGGGCCACGTCACCCCCGACTGGGCCGGTCCCATGATCTCCCGGATGATGGTGGAGTCCCGGAAATGGCAGGTGGCGGTGCGGCGGCCCTTCCAGCGCATCGACATCTCCGGTAACCCGGCGCCGGACTGCATCTATCCCAAGGAGGGAAAATCCTTCAAGCGGGGCATCAAGCGGGACGCCGCCACCTTCTACGACGTGGTCAGTATGCTGGGCCAGTACAACCAGCACATCCACACCGTGAAAAGCGGCGACATCCCGGAAATCGTCCGGGTGAACGAAACCGTCAGCCTCTTCCGGTGGCTGCGCAACCAGTACATGGCGGGCTACCGTGATTCAATGCCCACCGAGGAGGAAGTGGAGCGCATCGTGGAGGAACGCTACCGGCTGGACAATGAATTGGCGGCCAGCTGAGCGTTAATTGCCGGGCTTTGAGATAAATTTTAAGTTTAATTGCAGGGGTCCGGGGGGTATTCCCCCTGACCCCTGAATATTTTGTGGGCCAGGGATTAAAAGTTCGCAACTGTGATTTTGAAGAGGATTGGCAATCTTAATAAGATGGCTTTCCTCTAACCTTCTTGGCCCACTTATCCTTAAGACCGAACGCCTTTGCAGCTACGATTTGAAATTTTCCCTCCTGTCAGCTTGGAGTTCTACAGCCTATTTCAAAACCCCGACTGCGTCATGAAATGTCATTCTGAGCGAAGCGAAGAATCTTGTATTTTTAACAACTTGAGATCCTTCACTGTGTTCAGGATGACAGAAAAAATAGGTTTTGAAATAGCT
>DASWLF010000528.1:0-1704 GCA_036396255.1 Desulfobaccales bacterium | reverse complement strand
GATGGACCCGCACCGTCTCCAGATAATCCAGGTCCGCGGTGGTGTGGATCAGGCGCCGGACTACGAACCAGACTTCCGGCGGCAAGCTGTGGGAACCCGCCCGGGCCTCGATGCGCCGGAAACTTTCGGCCTCGATCTCCTGGGGCAGGCGCGGTTGCCAGGTCATTTATTTCTCCTTAAACTCCCGGCAGCTTTCCACCAAATGCCGGGCCACTTCCGGGTTGCTGCCGAAATGGAGATGCACGTAGCTGGCCAGGACATTTTTTGTGCCATACCCCTCGGCCATGGGCTCACCCCCCTGCCGATTGGTGATGCGATAGAGGCGGTGGAGTCCCGGCGGCTCCTCCACGATCTCCGAGTAGTGGAACTCGTGGCCCCGTGCCCTGGTGCCGGGCGGCCCCAGCAGGCCGGCGGCCGTCAGGGTGATTTCCCGGTAGCCCAGGGCCTTGAGCCGCGGCAGCATCCGGACCTTGAGCGGCAGCACCCCAGCCATGGCGTGGCGGCTTCCCTCCAGGTCGGTGAGCTCCCGGGAGAGGTACATGAGACCGCCGCACTCAGCGTAAACGGGCAGGCCCGCCGCGGCCCGCTGCCGCACCGCGCCTCGCATGGCTGCATTGGCGGACAAAAGGGTGGCTTGCAATTCCGGGTACCCGCCGCCCAGGTAAAGGCCGTGGAGGTTCTCCGGCAACTGCCGGTCCCGGAGAGGCGAAAAGGGGACCAGTTCGGCCCCGTAATGAGCCAGCCATTCCAGGTTGTCCGGGTAATAGAAGCAGAAGGCCTGGTCCCGGGCCACCCCCAAGCGCACCGTGGCGGGCGCGGCGGGGGCCGGCGCTTCCTCCGGCATGGGAAGCAGGGGCAAGGTCTCCAGAAGTCCGTCCAGGTCCAGGTTGGCCTCCACCAGGTCGGCCAGGTGGGCCAGATACTTCTCCTTTAGGGGGTGGTCCTCGGTGGTGGCCAGGCCCAGGTGGCGCTCCGGAATGGCCAGTTCCGGGTGCCGGGGCAGCCCCCCGAAGCATGGCACCCGGGGCAATTGGGTCATGGCCTGCCGCAGATAATCCAGATGGGTGGCGCTGCCGATGCGGTTAAAGACCACCCCGGCCAGGGTCAGCTCCGGGTCGAAGGCCGCGAAGCCCTGGACCAGGGCCGCGGCGCTGCGGGCCATGGCCCGGGCGTCCACCACCAGGAGCACCGGCAGCTTGAGCCACTTGGCCATCTGGGCGGTGGAGCCGGCGTCGCTCAAGCCGTCATACCCGTCAAAGAGCCCCATGACCCCTTCCACCAGCGCCAAGTCGGCTTGGCGGGCCTGGCGCCGGAACAGGGCCAGGTTGGCCTCCCGGCTGAGCATCCAGCCGTCCAGGTTCCGGCAGACCCGCCCCGCGGCCCGGGTGTGGTGGCCGGGGTCGATGAAGTCCGGTCCCACCTTGAAGGGCTGCACCGTGAGGCCCCGGCGGCGCAGGGCGCTCATGAGCCCCAGGGTGACCGTGGTTTTGCCCACGCCGCTCTGGGGGCCGGCGATGACCAGGCCGCGAATCTGACCAGAGGAGGTCACAGTTTCTCCTGGGGGAAGGCCCCGGGGTGCAGAAACCGGGCCAGTTGCTCCACCGCCGCGGCGGACCGGGGCCCCGGGCGGGAAAAGAGGCTTTCCTGCACCACCAAGACCCGGCGCCGGCGCACCGCCTGCAGCTCCTGAAAGTAGGGGCGGAT
>DASWLF010000527.1:0-1505 GCA_036396255.1 Desulfobaccales bacterium | reverse complement strand
AGGTTTTTGGGGCAACCCAGGGAGATGGCGTAGACGGTGGGGGAAGAAGGGTTTTCTGTTTTCAGAATTTATATGCTCACAGTTTAAATTGGATTTTGGGGGTAAGGGGAAATATGTAGCGACTGTCTTTCATGTCAAGCTGCAAGTGGCAGCCTGTCCTCCCAGGGAGTGTGATATTTAAGTAGGCGACCCAAATGAAGGGTGGGCACCGCCCACCATCATTTCTTTTAAGAAAACCCAAAGGGGATGTTCCAAATTTTCATCCTTCGTTGTGACCCCGAAGGGGTCATGGTACGTTAGCTTGCGCCAAATGATTCTTAGCCGCGTCAGTCGCAGGCTAAACGACCATGACCCGATTTGGTCCACCCGCAACAATGAAAGCCTCTGTAGGGGCGGGTTTAAAACCCGCCCCTACACCCTGACTTTCACGGTAAAGCCTGCGGCTACAGAAAATCGTATGGCTATTTAGTTCCTCATTGGATTGATTTGCTTGCTAAAAACATTTTAAAGGAATACCTGGGACACGACACTAGGAAATAAAGACCACCAGCCGGTTCTTGCGGTCCGCGGTGCGGTAGTAGACGATGCTCTCCGCCACCTGGAGCACCCCGTTCAGGTGGGGGCAGCCGCCCGCCGGATCATGGGCGCCCTGAACCTGCGGCAGATTCAGGCTGCTGGAAGTGCGGCTGGCCGCGTCGTCTTCGAAGGTCAGGCGCAGCCGGGGGCCTTTCTCTTCCAGGGTGATGGCGATGGAGCCGGGCTGGCCCGGACGGTAGGCATGGGTGATCAGGTGGCAGAAGATCTCCTCCGCGGCCAGTTCCAGATTGCTGCGCCGGGAGGGCGGCAGCCTCAGGTCCTTGGCCCACTTGTGGATAAAATCCAGCAGCAGCTTCAGGTTCTCTTTCCGGTTGCTCAGAGTCAGACGGGAAACCATCGTCATCATTATACTCGGATGCCCTGAATCAGGGTAGCGCAGGTTCGGGGCGCCGTAACCAGCGAGACCTCTGCAAAGGTATCAAGATCAATATCCTCGCGGGTGGCAGGTCTTATAATCCCCCCCCTTTAATAAATGGGGGTAATTAAAGATAAGTCATTGATAAATCATGGAAACCCATCTTAGGTCCCCTGTTTCTAAAGGGGGATTTAGGGGGATTATTAACGCCTGCCTATTTCGCCTAAGCCTTTTTCAGAGCCCCCAATTTACCATATTATTCGGCCGGCGCCCCGATTCCTTGAGCAGTTTGTGGCCGGCAGCCCCATGGGCCGCACCGGTTGGGGAATGATTATTTTAAGTGGCCGGGCCATCGAGCTAACTCTGGCCGCGTTTACTCCTGGGCGGCGCCGCCCCGGCTCTCCGTTGCGAAGCGGGCAGGTAACGGTCCCGTTCGCTGAAGATGCAGCCGCAATACTGCTGCTGGTAGAGGCCCAGTTTTTTGGTCTGGGCCTGGCCTGCGGTCCACCCCTGGCGGAAGTCCTGGTAATGGAACGGCACCCCCACTTCCCGG
>DASWLF010000526.1:0-5762 GCA_036396255.1 Desulfobaccales bacterium | reverse complement strand
GTGGCCACCTGGAGTTCGAATTCGTGGTGCAGCAGGACCAGGAGTAATTCATGCTCTCTCAGGCGTTGGAGGACATATCCCAGGAAGGCCCCCAGCACTCCGCCGGAGGCGCCGTATAACAGGGTCATAGGCCACATTTGGACGACGTGGAAACTGTGGCGCAGGGCGGTGAGGGGCGCCAACGGCGCACCGGCGATTATGGAGTCCTGAATGTTTTGCACCACCATGGCAATGGGGTGGGCAATGAAGGCCCCGTTTAAAACCCCCAGCACCAGGCCCCACCACGGATAAGAGCGTCCCCGGCTCCGGGGCGGGGTCAACTCCAAGGGGACCAACGTCGGTTCATCAGGGTTCATGGCGGGGCTCGGAAATACCTCGGGCATCCAGACGAGACTTCGGGGCGCGCTGCAAGTCGATCATCAGCTCCCGGCCGGTGGCGAATCCTTATAAGTAACAAGTCGTTAGTTCTAAACACTTTTTTCGAGATATTTAACACAAGGCGTCCATGACCGCAGGGGCCTCTGGCATCCCTTGCACGACTTTTCTCCCTGGCGCTGCTTGCAGTAGCTATTGATGACGTATTCGAAAATTCTGGCATTCCGAATGGCAAAGGCGATTTCCTCGGCAATGGAATCCAGCAAAAGGCGCTCCTCGTCGGTAAAGGGATCGCCGCCGGATTTATTAAGGACTTCCATCACCCCGATCTTTTCCTCGCCCGCGGTGAGGGGAATGGCGATCATGTTTTGGGTGACAAGGCCAGATTCGAAGTCGAACCTCCTGAAGAATCGTGGGTCGCGTTGTACATCGTTGATGACCTCCGACCTCTGGGTTTGCAGGACGGAACCTGCTATACCCTTGTCCGCGGGGAAGGTCATGGCCATGAGGCACTGCTTGGCCGGGCCCTCGATGCCATAGAATCGGAAGTTCGCCTGATTCTCTTCGAGGAAAAGAACGGAGGCTCCTTCCGCAGATACGGTTTCCATGATGATGTTCAAAACAGCCTCCAGGAGTTCGTGGGGGTCCAGGCATTGGGCGACCATGGAGCTGACCGTCAGGTAGGTATTGAGGTACCTGGCCTGTCTCAGAAGTTCCCGGTGCGCGGCGTCCAGGCGTAAGCGACTCTCTCTGAGATGTTGCAAAATGAAGCCGATGAAACCCCAGGTTATCCCTCCAAACCCGGCGAAGATGAGGGTCATGGGCACCATATGCCAGTGAAAGCTGTGTAAAATGGCTCCCTTAATATCCATCGGGGCGCCCGATTCAAGAGAATTGTAAAATTCATGCGCCAGCATCGAAAGCGGGTGGCCGATGAAGACTCCCACCGCGATGCCAACCAGGATGCCGATCCAGGGATAGAGCCAGGTTCTCTTCTTGCGGATCAAGGCTTCAAGGACCGCCGGGTCGCACTGTTCAGGATTCATGTTGCTCCTTGATTCCCTTGGTAGCCAGGCGGGCTTCCAGTTCTTTTTTGAGGTCGATTATCCGGGCCTGGCCTTCGGCGGCATATTTGACGGTGCTGATTTCCGTTAAGTTTTGTAGGGAATTGAGCACCGCCTCGATTTCCCGAGAAGCCTGCTGGATCATTTGCAGTTGAGGTGCAGATTCGACCTCTGAGATGTGCTTTAACAAACGGGCACTGAAACCCCCGATCACCATATTAGAGTTGCGGATATGGTGAGCCAGGGTCACCATCAATTCTTTCAGGGTTTCCAAAGCGACCAGGCGTTGCTGGGACTCCAACTTTTCGGCCATCCAGCGCTCTTTCTGGCGGTACCAGGCCCCCAGGCAAAAACCGGAGATTCCCCCCATAAAGGCAAAGGCCCCGCCCATTACCAACATGTCGGGGCTGAAAGCCAGGTGTATCTGGTGTTCCAATAAATTGAACCCCAAGGACCCTGGCGGATGCTGGGGACCCAAGACGTAGGCCAACATGGCAAAAGGGTGCATCAACAGGTAGCCTAGGACTATCCCTCCCAGGGTAAACCATATGAGCCGCAGGTAACCCATAAGACCCCATGAGTAAATAAGCTATGCCAGGGTTAACTGGTTAAATTATCGTGGCAAATTGCGGCAGAAGTGAGGCCCTGGATCAACGTTTTGATAAATCACGAACTCCAGCACTGGCAAATGAGGGGGGCGCTCCTTAATTAATGTTGGTGCTCCATCTGGCTTTTCATGGCGTTCAGGCGCTGCCGCATCTCCTGAAGCTGTTGACGCTGTTGCTGTTCCATCTGGGGATTCTGGGCGCCAGCCATCTGCTGTTGCATCTGCCCCATCCGGCTCCTCAGGTCCTGCATCTGCTTTTGCTGTCCAGAGGTCATATGCCCCCGGCCCATCATCTGATGCATCTCATTCATCATCTGGTTCATCATGTCCCGATTTTCCATGGCGCACTGGCTCATACCCTGGCCGCCCGTCATATGCTGACCTTCGCCGTGCATACCCCCGCCGTGCATCTGGGCGGCTGCAAGTCCGGGGGCCATGAGCAAGGCCAAGGTTAAGATGGGCATTATGGTCCCCATAAATTTTTCTCATGTTACAAGGGATGTGGTTTTTAAGATAAGAAGAAAGGAATCCCAGTCAAGGGTTTGGACGGTTGCTCATGGTTTAGCAACTTTCTGCGGCTTCACCTCGAAGTGCCACTTCCACAGGAAATAGATGGCCGGGTAGATGAGCAGTTCCAGGAGGAACGAGGTGGTGACCCCGCCCACCATGGGGGCGGCGATGCGCTTGGCCACTTCGGCGCCGGTGCCGGTGGCCCACATGACTGGGAACAGACCGAAGATGTTGGCCAGGATGGTCATCAACTTGGGCCGCAGCCTCTGGACCGCGCCGTGCATGACGGCTTCCTTCAGTTCTTCGTAAGTGTTGAGCCGTCCGGCGGCCTTGGCCTCGTCGTGGGAAATATCCAGGTAGAGGAGCATGATGGCCCCGGTTTCGGCGTCCAGGCCCGCCAGGGCGATGATCCCTACGATGACTCCCACGCTCAGGTTATAGTCCAGCCAATAGAGCAGCCAGATGGCCCCGATGAGAGAGAAAGGCACCGCCAGGAGGATGATGGAGACTTTCACCAGGGAGCGGGTGCTGAGATAGAGGAGCATAAAAACCAGGACAATGGTGATGGGGATGACGATCTGGAGCCGCTCCCGGGCCCGTTCCAGGTATTCGAACTGGCCGCTCCAACGAAGGTTATAGCCCGCCGGGATCTTCAGGTGGGCCTTGATGGCTTCCTTGGCTTTCTGGATATAAGTTCCCAGGTCGATATCCCGGATATCCACAAAAATCCAGGCGGTGCGCCGGGACCCTTCGCTCTTGATCATGTCGGGTCCCTGGTGGATTTTGATGTCCGCCACCTGCTCCATGGGTATGGGGGGGCCTTTGGGGGTGGGGATGAGGAGGCGGCGCAGGGCCGGCAGATTTTGCCGGAAGTCTTCGAAGTAGCGCAGATTAACGGGATAGCGCTCCAGGCCCTCCACCGTTTGGGTGATATTTTCTCCCCCCAAAGCGGTGGCAATGACATCCTGGACGTCGCCCACCGTGAGGCCGTACCGGGCCGCCTCCCGCCGGTTGATTTCAAAGTCCAGGTAGTAGCCTCCGGTGGTGCGCTCGGCAAAGACGCTGGCGGTGCCCGGCACCTGCTTCAGGATCGCCTCCACGTCCTGTCCCAGGCGGCTGAGCACTTCCAGGTCGTGTCCCATCAATTTTATGCCCACCGGGGTCTTGATGCCGGTGGACAGCATGTCGATGCGGATCTTGATGGGGTAGCCCCAGGAATTGGCCAGCCCCGGGAATTTCACCGCGGCATCCAACTCCTTGATAAGAGCCTCGGTGGTCATACCCGGTCGCCAGTACTGGCGGTCTTTGAGACGGATGGTGGTCTCGATCATGCTCAGGGGGGCCGGGTCGGTGGCCGTCTCGGCCCGTCCGGCTTTGCCGAAGACGTATTCCACCTCCGGGAAGGTGCGAATGATGCGGTCAGTCTGTTGCAGGACGTTTTTGGCCTCGGTAATGGAAATGCCCGGATAGGTGGTGGGCATGTACAAAAGATCCCCTTCGTCCAGGGGCGGCATGAACTCGGAGCCCAGCTTGGTGAAGGGATAGATGGTCACCACAATCAGCAACAGGGCGATGGCAATGGCTGTCAGCGGAAAGCGCAGGATCAAACGCAATACCGGCTGGTAGAGGGCCATGGTGACGCGGGACAGGGGGTTTCTGGTCTCCGGGCGAATTCTGCCCCGGATGAAGTAGAGCATCAGGATGGGAATCAAGGTGATGGCCAGGACGGAGGCCCCGGCCATGGCGAAGGTCTTGGTGTAGGCCAGGGGTTTGAAGAGGCGGCCGCTCTCTCCGGTCAAGGCAAAGATGGGCAGGAAGGAGACGGTGATGACCAGGAGGGCGAAGAACAGGGAAGGCCCCACCTCTTTGGCGGCGTCCATGATGAGCGGCGCCCGGGGCGCGTCCGGCGGCGCATGTTCGATTTTCTTATGAGCGTCTTCCACCATGACCACCGAGGCGTCCACCATGTCCCCGATGGCGATGGCGATGCCGGCCAGACTCAGGATATTGGCCGTAATGTTAAACTGGTATTGCAGGATAAACGAAATCAACACCCCCAGGGGCAGGCTGATGATGGCCACGAAGGCGCTGCGCAGGTGTAGCAGGAAAAGCACGGTGATCAGGGCGACGATGGCTACTTCTTCATAGATGGCTTCCTTCAGGGTGTCGACGGCCCGGTCAATAAGCCCGGAGCGGTCGTAGGCGACGACGATGCGCACCCCCGGGGGCAGCCCTTGTTTCAGGTCTTCCAGCTTTTCCTTGACCTGGCGGATGACTTGCTTGGCGTTTTTCCCGTGGCGCATCACCACGATGCCGCCCACCACTTCGCCCTGGCCGTCACCCTCGGCGATGCCGCGCCGCATTTCCGGCCCCAGCCGGACCGTGGCTATGTCTTTGATAAGTATGGGGGTGCCTTTGGGGTCGGCGCCCACCATGATGTTTTGCACATCTGCAATGCTCTTGATGTAGCCCAGACCCCGGACCAGGTACTCGGTTTCGGCCCGTTCAATGACCCGGCCTCCCACATCCTGGTTGGACGCCTTGATGGCGTCCCGAACCTTGGACAGAGGCAGACCATAGGCCACCAGGGTATTGGGATTCACCACCACCTGGTACTGTTTGACAAAGCCGCCGATGGAGGCCACCTCGGCGACCCCCGGAACCGTCTGCAACTGGTAGCGCAGGTACCAGTCCTGGATGCTGCGCAACTGCGCCAGGTCGTGTTTGCCGGTGGGGTCTTCTACCACGTACTGAAAGACCCAGCCCACCCCGGTGGCGTCGGGGCCCAGGGCCGGATTTACCCCGGCGGGCAATCTGCCCCGGATAAAATTGAGATACTCCAGGACCCGGGACCGGGCCCAGTAGATGTCGGTGCCGTCTTCGAAGATCACGTAGACCAGGGATAGGGCGAACTGGGAATAACCCCGCACCACCGTGGCGCCGGGCACCGCCAGCATGGCGGTGGTCAAGGGATAGGTAACCTGGTCTTCCACCACCTGGGGAGCCTGGCCCGGGTAATCGGTGGAAATGATTACCTGGACGTCGGAGAGGTCGGGAATGGCGTCTATGGGCAGTTCATAGGCGGCATAGATGCCCCAGGCCGTAATCAGGATCCAGATCAACAGCACCAGGACGCGGTTGCGGACGCAAACTTCGATGAATCGGGCAATCATAGGGGCGGTTTTCTGTTTTCGGTTTTCAGTTTT
>DASWLF010000525.1:0-5408 GCA_036396255.1 Desulfobaccales bacterium | reverse complement strand
ATGGCCATGAGCCTGCCGCCAACCCGCTGGGTGATAAACAGGGCTTCGTCCCAGGCGGCGTAGCTATACGGGGAGCCGTCGCTGGCCACCAGGATTTTCTTGAATTCCAGGGAGAATTTCTGGGGGACCACCAGGACATTGAAGGGGCTGTAGCCAATGACCCGGGCGGTGACATTCCCCATTAACAGGCGGAATAGGCGGGACCCGCCCCGGCGGCCCATGATGATGAGATCCGGCTTGATGTCCTGGGCCTCGGCCACGATTCCTTCATAAGCAGCCTCGCTCCGCCGCACCCGGGTCTCGATGGGTACGTCCAGCTTTTCGGCCTCGGCCCGGCATGATGCCAGGAAATCATGCACCTGGGATTCGCGGGCCGCCACCAATTCCGGGGCCACCGCCTCAAATTCCGGATTAAATTCCAGTACCTGCAAAATATAGATCTTGCTGCCGCAGGTTCGGGCCAGGGCCAGGGTGCCCGCCAGGGCCCCCTGGCTGTCGGGCGAACCATCGGTGCAAACCAGGAGTTTTTCAAGCCTGGCGGGGCAGATCGGCGGTTGTTCCATCTCAATGACCTCCCGTCCTGATGATTCCGGAAGCAGCCAGAGCCAGCACCACCAACTGTATAATAATTATGATTCCCAGAATAGTCTCCCGGTTCCGGAAGAATTTAGAGAGCACCCAGAGGTACCCGAGGAAGGTGACCCCAGCCATGATGGCGATGGGGATAAAATTGAGGAAATCCCCATGGTGCAACTCGCCCAGCCAGGCCCACCCCGTTTGGATCTGGGCCGCCTGTAAGTAATGGTGCGCCGGCTGGCCCCAATAACCGGGCAGATCCTCCAGGGCCACATAGGGACGCAAAACTCCCGAGATATAAATGGCAAAGGTGATGAGGAGCAGGCAAAAGGCCAATTTTGCCGCCCGGTCGATGACCCTGGCATAATAAAGCTGAATGTCAGAAACTGGCTCTCGAGCCATGGTCCTCCCTCCCAGTCAATTCCAGATACCGAACCCTTTTAACAAGGATCTTATCCCCGCAAATAACAGCAAGGCAATGACCACATAGCGCAAGCGGATGGGCGCAATGCGGACCAGAATGCCCACTCCCGCCCAACTGCCCAGCATCATGCCGATGATGCTGGGCACCACCACCACCAGCATCACGGCGCCGCTGTGCAGGTACACCCAGGCCGCCGCGGTGTCGGTTAGGCAGACGATGAGTTTACTGGTGCCCACCGCCACTTTCAGGGGCGCGCCCATGATCAGGTTGAGCACCGCAACGTTGGCCCAACCGGCCCCGATCCCAAACACCCCGGCCATAATGCCTATGAGCAGAAAGGAGCCCAGGGCCAGGGGGGTGCGGTGCACCTTCCAGGACACTTCCTCGCCGGTGGCCCGGTCCAGATAAACGCCCGCCAGCCCCAAATGGTGGGATAAGACGTCCGCCTTCGGCACTCTCGGATACTCCGATCTTTTGGCCCTCACCATGACCGCCACGATCCCCAGGATGGTGAACCCCAGGGCAATCTGGATGACGTGCGCCGGGAGCTTCAGGCCGATCACGGCCCCGAAGATGGCGCCGGTGGAGGTCATCAGGGCGATGGGCAGGGACAGGCGCAAATCTCCCATGCCGAAGCGCAAGAGGCCGGGGCCGGCGGACAGGGCCCCGGAGAGGGCCACCAGCAGGGAAGCGCAACGCACAAAGTCAAGATGAAAAGGCAGAAAACCGCCGACGATGGAAACGAAGAGGGTGCCGCCCCCCATGCCTCCCAGCAGGGACAGGATCCCCACGATAAAGGAGAAGCCAAAAAGGACCAGGGCCCACACCCACCAGGGGGTGGAACCGCCGCCCCCTGGGGCCGCCGGCCCTTCGGCGCCCCAGGCCGGGGCGGGCCCTCCCCAGAGGCATAAAAACAGGATGATTATCAGGGGAAGATAGATGGGGGGCCAGGCCGGGCGCCGGGGGAAAGGCGAGCCGACCTTTCTCTGCTCCCGGCCCTGAGCCAAGCCACGGGGGGCCGCAGGCCGGCAGTTGGGGATGGGGGCCGGCGTTTCCCGGCCCCTTCCCCGGCAGAAACTAGCCCTCCCCCTCACCTTTCACTTCCCCCGGTCTCTCGTAATGGCCGGCCAGAAAGCGTTCAGCCAGGGTCTGGCTGATGCCGTCATCGCTCATCAGCATGTCCATCTGGCGGACGTAGGCCATGAGGCGGCCCAGGAGATCCAGCCGCTCTTCCATCTCCGGGGCGGGGCGCTTGCGGAAGCGGCCCCGGATCACGTCGCCGTAAATCTCCATCTCAAAGCCCAGGCGCTCCAACACCGCGGCGATGAGGCGGATGCGGCGGATGCGCCGGGTGTCGTCTGCGGCCCCGCCCTTGAAGGTGAAGTTGATGTAGTTGACCGCGGGGAAGTCCCCGATGTAGCTGTCCACGCTTTGGAAGTGATACCCCAGGCGGCAGGCGTAGTTGACGTAATTGGCCCCCACGATGGCGTAGGTCTTGTCCCAGAACTTCTCCGGCGGCCGGATGGCCGACTGGCCCAGCACTTGCAAAAAGCCGCCCACATCCACGGGCACCGGTCCGGCCCAGGTGATGCCGGGGTGGCTGATGCCCCGCCACAGGGCCCGCATGGGCCGGGAGAGGATGTCCTCGGTGGGCACCGGGGTCTCGTGGCTGGCCAGGCCGTCCCCCAGGTCCACCAGGTGGAGGTTCAGGGGCAGCTCGGTTTTGAGCTTCAGAAGTCTCAGGGCGGGAACCTTGCCCGCGGCCACCTGGTCCATGAGGCCGAACATCTCCTGGATGGCCTTCTCGTGGGCGAACCTGGTGATATCATGGTAGGTGCGGCAATTTTCCGGCCGGAAAGTCGGGCTCCGGCGGTCTACCAGGGTGAGGGGGGCGATGAGGTCCACCACGGGCCGCAGCCTTTCCCAGGCCGGGAACGCCAGGGGCGGTTTGGGCCGGGTGGCCAGGCGCAGCAGCTCCTCCACCCTCCCCTGGTAAACCCGGCCGTTGTATGCGTCCACGGTCACCACCTGGCCCGGAGCCAGCGCCTGGCTGGCCTTAACGGTATCCACCAGCGCCGGGATGCCGTATTCCCGGGCCACCAGGGCCAGGTGCCCGGTGGCGGAGCCCACGTCGGTGACCAGGGCCGCCACCCGGGGCAGGACCGGGGCCAGCCGGGGGGTGGTGCGGAGCACCACCAGCACCGCGCCGGCCGGCACTTCGGAGAGCGGCTCGCCCTCGGGGAGATGAAAGACCGGCCCCGCCGCCACCCCGGGAGAGCCGATGCTCCCGGCCTCCAACAACACCCGGGCCCCGGCCACGGCCTCGGCCGCCTCCCGGACGCAGCGGTCCTCGACTCCGGCCTGCTGCAGGGGCCGGGACTGCACCAGGAAAAGCCGCCCCTGTTCATCCTTGACCCATTCCACCCCGTGGGGGCCCCCGCAATGCTCCTCCAACGCCCGGGCGTAAGCAGCCAGCCTGGCCAGGTCGGCCTCCTCCAGGGCCGGGGCCGCCGCCAGCTCCGGCGCCACCGGCTGCCGCACCAGCCTGCCTTCCTTTACGTCCAGGCGATGCTCCTTCAAGGCATAGGTGGCGGTCAGCAATCTGCCGGTCTTCTTGGAGACCACGTATTCATCGGCGCTGACCTTGCCGCCCACCAGGTCCGCGGCCAGGCCCCAGGTGGCGCTCACCGCCATGCGGTCGGGGTCGCAGGACGCCGGGATGGTGGTGAACATGACCCCGGCGCTTTTGGCTGCCACCAGGCGCTGGATCAGGACCCCCATGGCGGCTTCCGTAAGGTCCAGACCCTGGATTCTAAAATAAATCATGGCCCGCTGGCCGAACTGGCTGGCCACCACCTGGCGCCAGCGCTCCGGCACCTCCTGGGGGGCCACTCCCAGAAAGGTTTCATACTGGCCGGCGAAGGTGGCCGCCAGGTCCTCCCGGCCGCCGCTGCTGCGCACCACCAGCATCTGGCCAGGCTCTGACGCCAGGCGCCGGGCTTCCGCCAGCAAACCCTGGGACAGCTCCGGGGGGATGGGCTGGGCCGCCACCATGGCCTGGAGTTCTTTGGCGGTGCGGTCCACCGCGGCCTCGTCCGCCAGGTCGAGACTGGCCAGCCGGACTTTGAGCCGGGGCAGGAGAGGATCGGGCCCCTGTTCCATGAACGACGTGTACGCCGCCAGGGTGGCCACCACCCCGGGGGGCACCGGCAGACCCAATTCATTCTGCACCCGGGCCAGATTGCCGGCCTTGCCTCCCAGGGCCCCATACAACTCAGGTCCCGCCTCTTCCAGACGCACCAGCAGCGGGCTGGGGGGAACCCGGGGCCCCTCCTCCAGCCGCCGGTGGATGGCTGCCTGGATCCGGAGGCGCGCCGCTTCCAGCTCCGGCCAGCGGCCCCCGGACATGCGACGCAGCGCCCCCGCCAGGTCCGCAAACAGACGGTCCAGGGTCTCCACCCGGCTCTCCAGGGACCGGAAGTCCAGACCGCCGGGAACCGAAAGCTTTTCCTCCAGGTCCCCCATCATCACCAGGGCTTCGTTGTTGCGGGCCAAGACCTGTTGGAAACCTTGCCAGATCTCCCTCAGGGTAGGCGCCGGGGGGGCGGCTTTCTTTTTACGGCGGAAGAAATCAAGGAGGCTCATAAACTTTCCTGTTCCAAATTTACCCCGACTGAATCCAGATGGATAATTAATTTTTAATTTTGTTTGAAATAAATTTAAAAATAAGAAATAATCCCCGAAATTGTGCCATTTTTCACTTATGTACTAACTATCTAATAAGTTTATGAAAAATAATAAAGTAGACCAGTTCTTTACAAACTGTCAAAATTTCTGACAGATAAATCTTCCCAGGCGGGGGGCAAAAGTTCCCATGCCCCTGGGAATTTCATCTATTTCCAGGCAGTTAATCTCCTGGCAATTTTGCCCCATGCTTGGCACGGCCATTGCCTAGATATTTTTGAGGGCAATAATTAAGCGGGGGGTATTTTTGTGCCTCACCGGCCAGGCACATTAATTGTGACATTTTGAAGGGAGGTGGACAACATTGAAACGGTTCTGGGTCATTATCTTTAACCTGGTTTTACTTGGCGTCCCCAGCGCCCTGGTGTGGGCCGCGGCGGAGAAAGCCGAAGCATTGGAGAAGAAAGTGGATGTGACGAAACTGAGCGGCATCAATTACTTCTTCGCCAGCTGGTATAACGACAATATGTGGCTTTACGCCATCATCGTCACGGCGCTCATGGGCGTGGTGGGCATGCTCATCGCCGTGGTCACCGATGTCTTCTTAAAGATGATCGGCATGGAAGTCCATAAGATCGAACACCACGAATAGCACCCGTCGGGGAGGAACTGCGTAATGTTTGATATTTTCAATGTATATTTACCCATTGCCGAGATGCAATTC
>DASWLF010000524.1:0-3443 GCA_036396255.1 Desulfobaccales bacterium | reverse complement strand
TCCCCGGCCAGCAGGCGCTGCCTGACTCCGGGCAGCTCCAGGCTTTGCCCCTGGGTCAGCAAATCATAATCCCCGGGGTTCTCGAAGGTCAGCGGCAGGATGCCGAAGTTGATGAGGTTGGCCAGATGGATGCGGGCAAAGCTCTTCACCAGCTTGAGCCGCACCCCCAGGTAGCGGGGAGCCAGGGCGGCGTGTTCCCGGGATGAGCCCTGGCCGTAGTTTTCCCCGCCCACCACGGCTCCTTCACCCCGGCCCCGGACCCGCTGGGGAAACTCCGGGTCCAGGCGGGTGAAGGCGTACTGGCTGATGGCCGGCAGGTTGCTCCTGAGCGGCAGGATCCGGCTGCCCGCGGGCAGAATGTCGTCGGTGGTGACGTTGTCCCCCACTTTCAGCCACACTTCCCCACGCCAGGTGTCGGGGAGCGGCGTCAGCTGCGGGAAGGGGACGATGTTGGGACCCCGCACCACCTCCACCTGGGCCGCCTCCTGGGACGAAAGCGGCGGGATGAGCTGGCCGCCCAACTGATAGTGCCGGGGCGCGGCAATCCGGGGGTAAGCCCCCAGGCTGCGGGGGTCCCGCAGTTCGCCGAAGATGGCCGCGGCCACCGCGGTTTCGGGGCTGGCCAGATATACCTGATCGTCTTTGGTGCCGCTGCGCCCGGGGAAGTTCCGGGGAAAGGTGCGGACGCTCACCGCGCCGGTGGGCGGGGCCTGGCCCATGCCGATGCAACCCCAGCAGCCCGGCGGCATCACCCGGGCCCCGGCGGTAAGGAGCGGCAGCAAGCCGCCGGCCAGGATCAGGTTCTCCAGGACCTGGCGGGAGCCGGGGTTGACCTCCAGGCTCACCCGGGGGTGGACCCGGCGGCCGCGCAGGGCCCGGGCCACCACCATGAGGTCCCGGAAGGAGGAGTTGGCGCAGGAGCCGATGAGCACCTGCTCCACCGGGGCGCCCTCCACCTCTTTGACCGGCACCACCCGGTCCGGCGAGCCGGGCTGGGCGATGAGGGGGGTCAGCCCGGCCAGGTCTAATTCCTGCACCTCGGCGTAGCTGGGGCGGCCCTGGGCTCTAAGGGGCCGGAAATCCGCTTCCCGCCCCTGCCGGGCCAGAAACTTGCGGGTCTGCTCATCGGCGGGAAAAATGGAAGTAGTGGCCCCCAGCTCCGCCCCCATGTTGGTGATGGCCGCCCGCTGCGGCACCGTCAGCCGGCCCAGGGCCGGCCCATAAAATTCCAGGATCTTGCCCCGGCCGCCTTTCACCGTCAGGCGCCGCAACAGCTCCAGGATGACGTCCTTGGCCGAGACCCAGTCCGGAAGGCGGCCCGTCAGGCGCACCCCCAGGATTTCGGGCATGACGAGATAAAAGGGCTGACCCGCCAGGGCCAGGGCCACGTCCAGACCCCCGGCCCCCAAGGCCAGCATGCCGGCGCCGCCGGCCGTGGGAGTGTGGCTGTCGGACCCCAGCAGGGTCTGGCCCGGGACGCTGAACCGCTCCAGGTGCACCTGGTGGGAGATGCCGTTGCCAGGGGGGGAAAAATAGAGGCCGTAACGGGCCGCCACGGTGCGCAAAAACCGGTGGTCATCGGCGTTGCGAAAATCCGTCTGCGGCAGATTGTGGTCCACATAACTCACCGCCACCCGGGGCCGGGCCCGGTCCACCCCCATGGCCTCAAACTCCAGATAAGCCAGGGTGCCGGTGGCATCCTGAGTCAAGGTGTGATCAATCCTCAAAGCCACCTCGGCCCCGGCTGCCAACTCCCCGGCCACCAGATGGGCCTCCATCACCTGCTGGACAATGGTTTTGGACATATTTATATTCCCTTCGGGATGGTGTTTGGGGGAGGGGGCTTTATTAAAGGGCGAAAAGGGGAAAAGGTAAAAAGGCGAAAGGTAAAGCTGCATAGAAATTCTGGAACCATTGTCCTTTTCGCCTTTTCGCCCTTTTACCCTTATATTTTCCCCGGCCCTCCCCCCAACTGCCTCATATATTCTATCAGAACATCCGGGCGGTTGCTGCCCATGAGGTCCGGGTTCATGGCCAGGTACGGTTTCGCGGTCTCGACGTTGTCGATGTTCCAGATATAGACCTTGAGGCCATGGGCCTGGGCGGCGGCCACCAGGTCGGCGGTGACGTAAGCGTACTGCAGTACCAGGGCGTCGGCCCGGGCGGCCCGGGCCAGGCCCACCGGGTCCGCCGGGCAGCCCACCAGGAGGGCCCCGGTCCTGAGCCTGGATTCCGCCTCTTTCATGGCCTTGAGGGCCGGGTGCCAGAAGGAAATGACGTCCGCGGCCCCGAAGGCCTGGCGCTGGCGGAAAAAGCTCAGGAGGGCCGCGGCGGCCTCCGGTTCCTTCAGCTCCACCAGCAGGTGGGCCTGGTCCCGGACCAGGTCCAGGGCCTCGTCCAGGGAGGGGATCGCCTCGCCCTTCCCGGCATCCAGGCGCTGCAACTCCGCCAGGGTGAAGTCTTGGACCCGGCCCCGGCCGTTGGTGGTGCGCTCCAGGGTGGCGTCGTGGATCACCGCCAGGCGGCCGTCTCCGGTGAGGTGCACGTCCAGTTCCACCGCGGCCACCCCCATCTGCAGCGCCCGCCGGAAGGAGCGCAGGGTGTTTTCCGGCTCGTAAAACGAGGCGCCCCGGTGGCCCATGATCTTAGCCATAAAAGCCTTCCCGCATCAGAAGCAACTGGTTCTGGTTTTTGGTCGGCAACTTTCTCCAGAAAATCTGGGGCCGGGACCGCGGGGTTCATGCCGAAAAGTCCCCTGGCCCCGCCTGGGGGCGGCAGCAGACGGCCCGGCGATCATCATATTCCTTAATAAGGGTGAAAGCCAGGGGTCAGATAATTAAATATTGGGAAAAGCATACGAGGACCCCGGCTCCGGGTTAATGGCGTGATCCATCGGTGTCGCCATCCCGCCAGGGCTGGGGGTCAGACCCCGGCCGGCCTTCCTGTCTCCGCCGCCGGTTGGCCCTTGTGCCCCCAGGCCATATGGTATATTAGTGGAATGGCGCACAACTGGCAAGGCAGGAGGCGACGGTGAGCTGGTTCGGGTTTTCATTGATGGCCCTGGGGCTCTGGGGGATATGGGGCTTTTTGAGCAAGGTGGCCACCCAGCACCTGCCGTCCCCCGCGGTATATCTCCTTTCCATTTCCGGCCACCTGGCGGTCATCGGCTACCTGGGGGCCACCGGGGGACTGGCCATCCCCTGGCAGCCCACCGGGATGGCGGTGGCCCTGGCGGCCGGGGTCTGCATGGCCTTCGGGCTCCTGGGCTTCTTCAAGGCCCTGGCCGCCGGGACCGCCGCGGTGGTGGTGCCCCTCACCGCCCTCTACCCGGTGGTGACGGTAATCTTGAGCTGGGCCGTGCTGCACGAAACCCCGACCCCCCGACACCTGGCCGGCATCGCCCTGGCCCTGGCGGCGGTGTGGTTGTTGTCCAAATAGGGACC
>DASWLF010000523.1:0-2230 GCA_036396255.1 Desulfobaccales bacterium | reverse complement strand
CGCACCCTCCCGATTGGCAGCACCCCTACGGCCACGGCAAATGGGAAAACATCAGCGCCTTCCTGGAAGGCTTGCTCATCCTGGTGGTGGCCCTGGGGGTGTTCTATCAGGCCGTGCCCCGCATTTTGCAGCCGGTGCCCCTCACTTTGGTGCCCCTGGGTCTGGCGGTGCTGGCGGGGTCCTCCGGTATCAACTTTCTGGTATCCTGGGCCCTGAAGCGGGCCGCGGGGCGCTTCGATTCCGTGGCCCTGGAGGCGGATGCGGCCCATCTCGCCACGGACGTCTATACCTCGGTGGGCGCCATGGCGGGGTTGCTGGCCTATCAACTCACGGGCAACGCCCTCTTTGATACCGCGGCCGCCCTGGGGGTGGGAATCATCATCCTGGGGATCGGCCTGAAGGTCACCTATGGCGCCTTCCACGGCCTGCTGGACACCCGGTTGCCGGACCTGGAAGAGGCGGAGGTCCGGCAGATGGTGCACGAAGTGGAGCCGATCCTGGAACTCAAGGAGTTGCGCAGCCGCAAGGCCGGCCCGGTGCGTTACCTGAACCTCACCCTGGTGGTCTGCCGCTGGGAGTCCCTGGATCAGATCCACCGGGTGTGCGACCAACTGGAGACCAAGATCCGGGCGCGGTTCCCCGGGGCCATGATCTTCATCCACCCGGAGCCCTGCCTGGTCAAGCCCACCAACGGCGATCCCTCCAGCTGCACCTGCCCCTTGCAGATGAACATCACTTTCCCGGTGAAAGGGGAATAGTCTGAACCGGCTCCGGTGCCGCGGGAAACCCGGGGTCCATGAGCCACCTGGGGCCGGGGTCCATGGTCCCGGACCAGCCGGAGCCGGGGCGGCTATCCGAGCCGGTCCGGCCTAACTTATTGCTTGCCCAAAAACAGGCCTGGCCTCTGGTTGCGACAATCAGCGTAAGTAATTGCGAGCCTTCTTAAAGCTCAGGACCGGATAAAGTCCCCCTTTGAAAAAGGGGGATTTAGGGGGATTTCAAAGGGTTATAAAATCCCCCCTAACCCCCCTTTGGAAAAGGGGGGAATAAAAATGGGTCTCAAATATGGCGCGAACTTCTGCAATTAACTACCAGCCCTTGGCAATTCTAAAAAAGAATCTTAATTTCTAAATGGGGGTCATACGCTAAGCCGCGTAAGCCGAATTTGACACCATGCACGAGCTCAGTCTCTGGATAAAGACTTACGGCTACCTGGGGGTGTTCACCTCGCTGATGCTGGGGATGTTCGGTCTGCCGGTGCCGGACGAGTCCATCCTGACCTTCACCGGCTTCCTGATTTCCAAGGATTACTTGCACCCGGCGCCCGCGGTGGTGGCCGCCTTTCTCGGCAGCATCTGCGGCATCACCCTGAACTACCTGGTGGGGCGCTTTGTGGGCTTCCCCCTAATGTACCGCTACGGCATTTACATTCGCCTCACCCCGGCAAAGCTGGAGCGGGCCCAACAGTGGTTCGAGCGCTACGGGAAATGGGCCCTGTTCATCGGATATTTTCTCCCTGGCATTCGCCACCTGGGTGCGCTAAGCGCCGGGGCCTCCCGCCTGCAGTACTGGATCTTTGCCCCCTTCGCCTACTCGGGCGGCTTCCTGTGGGCGGCTACCTTCATTACCCTGGGTTACTTCCTGGGGGAGGAGGGGGTCAGGATAATCCCCCGGATGGAGGCCTATCTCTGGGAGGCGGCGGCCGGGGTCCTGGGTCTGGCCGGGGTGGCCTTCCTGGTGTGGAAAATCAGCCGTCTGGGCCGGGACGGTTAAGGGGCCGCGGCAGGGAGCCCAGGTCCCGGAGGCAGATTGGCGGTCCTGGGGGCGGGGCGTGCCGGGGGGGCCGCCGGGGGAAGCGCCTCGCTTCCCGGCGCGGCGGCAACCAAACTTCTTTCCCGGCCCGATGCTCACCACTCCTGGGGGCCGGCAATGGTATCGTTACCATCTCGTAAGAGAATTGCGGGAATCCTGCTATGAAAGTTATTCTTAACAATTACAATCAGTGATGTCCGGCACGATATTTGATATGCAAGCATTTATTATTCGGTCTGGAAAGACGCCTTTTCGGAGGGTGCGTCTTACGCACCAATAATGGCGCGTGAGACGCGCCCTACAAAGCCGACTCATGGAGGATACAGGATTCAAGGTTTTTCGTAGGGCGGGCACTGCCCGCCATGGATGTTTGGACATGGAATCTTTTCACGTCCGGGATTTCCTTTTCATCAGGGAA
>DASWLF010000522.1:0-5813 GCA_036396255.1 Desulfobaccales bacterium | reverse complement strand
GCCCCGGCTTTACCCGCCAGATTGCGCCTTTGAGAAACCTGAATTAAATCCATAACCCTCGGGGCTCACCTAATGCGGCCCGCCTTGTCTCCTCAAAGCAACATCCTTATTTTACCACAAAAATAGAGAATCGCCCCGGGTTTTGTGAGGATGTTAACCGGGACGACTCTCTCACTACCGCCAGATAGGGTTACTTCTTAAAGATATCCGTCCTGGTGATGTTCATAAATCGCAGACACTTTCCAGGCTCTTTATAGTAGACCCGGACTTCGTCTCCGGCCTCCCAGGTATTCTCCGATAAGGTCAGATATTCATCGGGCACGGAAAAAGTGGTCAGGATCTTCTGTCTCCCGGAGTAAATGGTGATGGCCTTTTTGTTCCGGTCCACCATGGGAAACTTCTTGCTGGCCACCAGGGGGCTGTCCTTGCCCACGTTTTCCTTCTGGTCGATAAGGTTATAGTTGATCTTTTTGAAACCCTGGAGGGCAGCATCGTAAATGATGATTTCCCGGGTTTTGGTATCCAGCTTCATCCTCAACCCGGCCTTGGGGTCCTCTCCCCGCTCGCTGGGGTTCTTGGGCAGCGCAAAGGTTACGGGCGCGCCGCTGTAATCGGGATTGGCGGGATCATGCTTGACATCGATGATAAAGGTAACCGTTTCCTTGTCCTTGTCAAAGGCGATAACCCTGCCCTGATCCACCTTGCCCAACTCCCCGCACCCGAGACCTCCCAGCACCAGGGCCATAGACAAGCTGCCTACCAGGGCCCACCAGTAAAATTTTTTGCTCATATTACCTCTCCTTTCCGGAAATCCAGACCGGGCTTAGCCTGTCACCGGGAGCCGGGCTTTGGCCTTTTTGGCGGCGATCTCTCGCCTGGCCCCGGCTAGCATCCGCACGAAGATATAGATCGACATGGCGCTCACCAGACCCAGGATGAAAACCGTGGCGGCCACATCGCAGAACCCTTTGATGGCCGGGACCCACCTGGGAATGAGCTTCAGGATGATGGAAATGGCGCAACCGATCACGGCCAGGCCGAAGGCGATGCGGATGCCGTAGCCTTTGATGTACTTGGTGGCCACGGTGCCGACCTGGGCCCCCACCGCGGCGCCGCACAGCATAATCAAGGCCGCCATCAGCTCGGTGCGGCCCTTGTAAGTGTAAGTGGCCGTGCCGTACAGGCCGGAGATCATCACCTCAAAGAGGTCGGTGCCCACCGCCACGTGGGTGGGGCAGCCCACAAAGTAGATCAACGACGGCATGCGGATCAGACCGCCGCCGATGCCCAGGATCCCCGCCAGCCAGCCGGTGAGGAAGCTCACGAAGATGGGCAGCCAGACGGAGCAGTAGACCTGGGCCTCTTTGAAATGCATCATGGGCGGGATCTTGATCTTGTGCAGGGTCTTGGACCATTCGATGCCCGTGGCCAGCTTGTCGATCTCTTTCCCGGCCGCCACCGCCTCCCGTTCCTTTCTCTTCCTCTTGGCCACGTCGGTAAAGACCATCCAGGTAATGAAGGACAGGAGCACGATGTACAGCAAGCGGACATACAGCTCCACCGTCCCCAGGCGTTCCAGCCACATGACCATCTGGGCGCCGATTTCAAACCCCACCACCGTGCCCACCAGCATGACGATGCCCAGTTTATAATCCACGTTGCCGAATTTGCCGTGCCGCATGGTGGAGATGAGGGATTTGCCCGCCATGTGGGCGATGTCGGTGCCGATGGCGAAGGCCATGGGGAAACCCAGGATATTTAACCCGGGGGTCACCATCCAGGCGCCCCCCATGCCGAAGAACCCGCCGATGATGCCGACCCCGACTCCCAAAATGACCAGCCCGGGCCAGAATATCTTAACCCCCGCAATGGGCATGAGAACATAAAAAAATTCCATAACTTAACCTCCTATGATGATCTCAACTAAGCCTTAATGTTCCGCCAGTTCCCGGGACTTCAGGTCCAGGCCGATCCAGTTCATGATTATGTCCGCCAGGACTCCGAAGAATAAGCCGACGAGGGGGATGGTCACCACGGTGATCAGAGTGAAATAAAAATGGCTCTCGTTGTAGAGATTGGTCCACCAGGCCTCCCAACCGGTAAACTTCCGGGTGTCGGCCACAATCGCCAGGGGTGCGGCCTTGGGTCCCGCGGCCGCGGCCATCGCCGGCAACAGCAAGATAGCCATGACCCCGAAGCTCACTATCTTTGCCCAAAACTTACGCATTTTCCTTAACCTCCCTTAAAGAATTCTTGCTTATCGGATTATCGGACCACGGTCACTTCGCAAGGTGCTTGAGCCACCACCTTGGCGGCGGTGCTGCCCATCAAAGCCCTTTTTAGGCCGCTGAGGCCGGTGCTCCCCAGGATGATCCGGTCAAACTTCCCCTCTTCCGCCCGGCGGATAATATTGTTGGCCGGCACCAGGCCGGCCTCCAACACCAGTTCCACCGGGATGTTCTTGGCGTCGAAGACGGCCTTGGCCTTCTTCAAGGCTCCGGCGGCCTCGGCCTCCAATTTGTCCTGCACGTAGGGAGGCATGTCATCGAAGTCATCCTTGGCGTAATAGGAGACCGACATCAAGGTCACTTTCGCCCCTAGCCGCTCGACCAGTTCCACTCCCCTTTGCACGGCTTTCATGGACTGTTCCGAGCCATCCGTTGCCACCAGTACTTTCATAAATTACCTCCTCGTTGTTGCTCCGGTTCTTCAGAGAAAAAGCCTTGAGATACTTGCAGCCGCAAAACCTTGTGCTCCGGTGGGGAGCATTCTTTGAATTCCGTTTTTCCCTTAAATTATCAAGCCTTGTGGTCAAAAAAATTTTTTCCATAATACCCATACAACGTCAGAGGTCCCAACCTGGACCCCTGACCGATAAAATAAGCAACGGGCGTGCCAGGAACTGGGCCTGCCCTCACTAAGCTAAAGATATTGATATTATTGATTAATTTATTGGCAAGAACAGTCTTCTAGCCGCGGCGGGCCAAAGTGTCTGTCAGTATTTTTTACAGATTGTAAAGGAGCACCGGCGGCCGCAGCCGCCGACTCAACCCGATTCCCGGCGACCCGGTTCCTTGGGGCGGCTGAGGGCGCCGCACAAAAGTCACGGTCTTGCCGCCTTTCCCAACTCCAGGGGCCGCCTCTTTCCCGCTGTCTTGCGGGGCCGCGATCTGGTATAATTCTTGATAATCAGAGACGCATATGGTGGAGACCCTCAATCTCTTCAGGGACCTTTATCGGCGGTGGAAAGCCCCCAAGGGCACGCCCCTCAGGGACGAGATCGCCGCGGTCTTCCGCTTTAGATATACCTGTTTCAAGGATTTGCTCGATTCCAACACCCAGCTCATGAACCTCATCGCCGACCTGGAAGAAAAACTGGAGGGCCACCAGGTCTTTGGCATGTCCTACGTCCGGTCCCAGTCGGCCCGGGCCGCGTTTCACGCCTTCCGCATGATCAAGAGCCTGGACGTCCTGTCCGGCCATCGTTATCCCTCCCTCTATGCGGTGCTGGATAAGATCAACGCCGGGATCAGAGAGCAGCTGGGGGAGAAAAAAGAGCTCCCGGTGACGGAACTGGTTTTGCCGCTCACCCGGGTCAACAAGGATATGGTGGATGCCGTGGGCGGGAAAAACGCCGGTCTGGGAGAGGCCCTGACCCGCATCGGACTCCCCATCCCCCCGGGCTTCGCCATCACTACCCGGGCCTACGATCTCTTCCTGGCCTTTAACGACCTGGTGGACGAAATCAACAAGAGGAAAATGGAGATCGATCCCCAGGACCCCCAAACCGTGCAGCAAGTCAGCGAAGAGGTCCAGCAGTTGATCATCCAGGCCCAGGTACCCCCCACCCTGGAGACGGCCATTCTCGCCGCCCATCGGGAGATGGAGGCCAGGGTCCGGCCCCCGGACGCGAGGGATTTTGCGCTGCGGGTGTCGATGCGCTCCAGCGCCATCGGCGAGGACAGCGAACTCTCGTACGCCGGCCAGTACCTCACCATCTTAAACGTCCCCGCCGACCAGCTCGTCCAGGCTTATAAGGACATCCTGGCCAGCCTCTACACCTCCCGGGCCATCTCTTACCGCCTGAACAAAGGGATCCGGGACGAAGACACCGCCATGAGCGTGGTGTGTCTTACGATGGTGGACGCGGTGGCCAGCGGGGTGATGTATTCCCACCATCCCTTCAATGTCCTGGACGACAACCTCCTCATCAGCGCGGTTTGGGGCCTGGGGCCCTACGCGGTGGACGGGGTCATCACCCCGGACACCTACCGGGTGGCCAGAGACCAGGATCTGACCATCCTGGAGTCCAGGGTCGCCCACAAGCCGGTGCAACTGGTGGGCAAACCCGACGAGGGCCTGCGGGAAGTCCCGGTGGACCCGGAGAGCCAGGATAAACCCTGTCTGACGCCGGCGCAGGTCAAAACCCTGGCGGGCTATGGCTTAAAGCTGGAAAGCCACTACCGCGGTCCCCAGGACGTGGAGTGGGCCCTGGACCGGGAAGGCCGCCTGCTGGTGCTGCAAAGCCGGCCCCTGCGCCTGCAAGCGCCCACGGAAGCCGACCTCGCCGGCATCCCGGTGGCTGCCGGCTATCCCCTGCTCCTGAGCGGCGGGGCCCCCGCCTTTCCCGGGGTGGGTTGCGGCCCGGCCTTCCATGTCCGGAGCGATGAGGACCTGCTCAGCTTCCCTGAGGGCGCCGTGCTGGTGGCCCAGCACTCGTCCCCCAAATTTGTCCTGGTGATGCCCAAGGCCCAGGCCATTGTCACCGACTCCGGCAGCATCTCCGGCCATATGGCTTCGCTGTCCCGGGAATTTATGGTCCCCACCATCCTGGATAGCAAGACGGCCACCAGCGCCATCCCGCCGGGCCAGGAGGTCACGGTGGACGCTTACACGGCCCGGGTTTACCAGGGAAGGGTGCCGGAGTTGCTGGCCCGCCAGCAGGCCCGGGAAGCCCACATGAAGGACACCCCGGTTTACGAGACCCTGAGAAAAGTGGCCCACTACATCCTCCCCCTACGCCTGGTGGACCCCAAATCCCCGGAGTTTTCCCCGGAATTCTGCCGGTCTCTCCACGATCTGGGGCGCCTGGTACACGAACTCTCCTACACCGAGATGTTCCAGATCAGCGACCTGGTGTCCGCCAAGGGAGGCGGCGCGGCCAAACTGGATGCCCCCATTCCCCTGGACCTTTACCTCATCGATCTGGGAGGCGGCCTGGCCGAAACTGCCAGGGATGCCGCTAAAGTACGGCTGGAGCAGGTTGTTTCGGTTCCTTTTCGGGCCCTGTTGGAGGGCATGATGCACCCGGATTTGCGAGCTCGCGAACCCCGGCCCATCCAGATTTCCGGGTTGCTGTCCGTCATGCGGGAGCAGATCCTGGCCGCTCCCAATCTCGAGGAGCGCTTCGGAGAACGCAGCTTCGCCATCATTTCCGACAAATATCTCAATTTCTCCTCCCGGGTGGGCTATCACTACAGCGTGCTCGATTGCTACTGCGGTAAGACGGTCAACAAAAATTACATCACCTTCTCGTTCAAGGGGGGCGCCGCTGATGACATCCGCCGCAACCGCCGGGCCCGGGCCATCGCCGTTGCCCTCCTGGGGTTGGATTTCTCCGTGGACGTGAAAGGGGATCGGGTGGACGCCCGGCTGCAAAAATACGAGGCTCCGGTCATTGCAGAAAAACTGGACCAGATCGGGCGGCTGCTGATTTTCACCCGGCAGATGGACATGCTCATGACCAGCGAGGTCAGTGTCGAAGCGGTGGCCCAAAATTTCCTGGCCGGAAACTACACCCTGGACTTCGCCGC
>DASWLF010000521.1:0-1551 GCA_036396255.1 Desulfobaccales bacterium | reverse complement strand
CGCCTAACCCGCCATAATAAATCCGCGTGGGGATGTAGCTCAGCTGGAAGAGCGCCTGCTTCGCATGCAGGAGGTCAGGGGTTCAAATCCCCTCATCTCCACCAAATCTTAAGGTGCAGGAATCATAAAGGGCCGGCAATCGCAGGGTTGCCGGCCTTTCGACGTCAGACTTCGAGTCCGCCTCGACCGTGTCGTTCTCCGGCAGGGCAGGACCAATCTTTGGCAAATCACCATCCTATCCAGTCCCCCCGGTGGCCGAAGATTAAGAACCGAAGACTTTTTCTCCCTGGATCCACCTCTCAGTGGGGCGGGGCTGCCCGAAAAAATCCCGGAGAGCCCGGGCCAGATCCAGAGAGCCGGACTGGCAGCCCATTTTCTGGCATCCTTCCCGCAGTCCCTGGACCACAGACATGGTAAACACCTGGCGGTGAGCGTAATACTCATCCTTGACGAGGTCCGGGGAATTTAGAGCCGCCTCACAGTGCCCGGCGTCAAAGGCGTGCATGGCTCGGCAGACTAACGGTCGCACCGGGTAAACCGCGCAACTCCGTCCCTTTAACAGAGGGCAGGGCAATTCTCGCCGGATGTGGGCGATCTCCTTTTTATTTTTGCCGGCCCTGATTTTGACCGACCTTTCCAGGCTAGCCGCCAGCGCCTGCTTTTCCTCGTCCGAGAAATGCTTCTCCACATAGTCGCCCAGGAGCAGGGCCTCCGGCGGGGTCAATTCAACCTGGTTATGGCAGCAGAAATGGCACCCTGGTTGGCAGGCCAGGGCCTTGGGCAGGCGGTTTTCGGCTTCGAAACGCGCCACCAGTTGATCTGCCCAGATGATGGCGGCTAACGCCAGCTCCAGGGCCTGGGCCGCGGTCCTCCCCCCTGAGACGATCTCCATAACCGTTGCTTCCAATCTCTTGGCAATAGTCACATCGATGGGACCATATGCAGTCTGGCGATTATCCTGGGCCGAAGTTCTGTTCCGTCGCTTTTTCTTCTTTCTTGCCGCAACCTGTTTCATTGCGTCACCTTCTCCTGCGCCACAGTTCTTGGAGGGGTAATATTGTTGGGTATTGTCATCAGGATGAATCGTGAAAAAAGTTAGAGAAATAGGTGCAGGATTTTGAACTGCTAAAGCAGAAAGCCCGGGAGGTTCGCAGCTCTAAAGATGTGATGGTGCCGTCCCCCGCCTTCGGCCCGCCGGCATCAGAGGCTGGGGACCATCAGGTTAGTTCAGCCCCAAGAACCACAGATCGGCTCCGTTTCGCCGGCCCCGGTCCACCGTTGGACCCCATAACCCGCCTCGCCGGAGCTCTTCCGGGGTCAGCCGGTCCAAGTCCTCTCCCTCGGGCAAGAACCAGGTATTCCACCAGGGCCCGTGCACGGCCCTGATTTTCTCCAGCACCCGCCGGTGCCTGGCCATCTCCATGTCGATGATTTTATTCATGCCCATTATGAGACGTCAGTACCCGCCAGTTTCTTTCATCGCCGGGGCCCCGCTGGTATCGCACCAGTTTGAGGCTATGAGGCTTAATCAAGAGTCATAGTCTCACGTTC
>DASWLF010000520.1:0-6528 GCA_036396255.1 Desulfobaccales bacterium | reverse complement strand
CACTTCTGGCATGGAAGTCTCCAATTTTTTTGCAGGTTTGCAAAAAAAACTTGACATTGTCAATAATCTGACCGATTTTATAATCAATCCGGCATTCCGGAGGTGGATGGCGCAAGCCATCGGGCCCGAGAGGGCCTTTTTTATTGCCCTCCCAAGAACTTCTTTCCATGGCCAGTGATCCTCCCGAACCGCTGATAATATTTTCCCTGCAAGATTTCGATCACTGCTTGGGCAAAGGGAGCGAGGTCTCTGGGCAATAACATCTGCTCCGAGAGAATTTCGTTACGGCTCGGATGGGCTATCAAATCAGCCAGTTGGAGTCCGGCAATATTGTTCGCTTTGCCCTTCACTTTGAGCTGTTTGCTGGTTAACACCCCCTGAAACCCTTCGGGGCGGATATAGTCCGTGCCCTGTTCCCATAGCCTATTATAGGAGCCTTTCAATCGCAGGTCTTCCTTACCGCCCCGGGATTCCGCCATAACATCGCCCCGGGCGTTCCTCTGTTTCAAAAAAAACATGAACCGCTCCAATAGGACTGCCAGGCAATAATGATATGGTTCATAACGCCAGATGGTGTAAGTATCCCGGTGATTCTTCTTATCAATGCATACGGAAATTACGCGGTAATCCCAGGTGGCCATGAGGTTCAGGAGGTCCCGGTCGAAATTCTCCCGAATCTGTTGGTCTCGAAGCGCCTCGAAGGGCGGTTTTGCATTCAGCATCTCCTTGCGATGAAAAATAACCGGATCATCCGGGTGGTGGTGAAAATATCTGACCTTTAGGTCCTCCATTTGAGGATGAACTACCCCTTTCACGTGGTCAAGGTCCAGTATCACCCCGGTGAGGCTCAAGAATCGATGATTGGGGTTATCGGAGCTTTCAAGGTCGGGATTACCCACTTCGTCAATATAGATACGATAGCTCAAGCCGTAGAAACCCTCTACTTGGTTTGCCGAGGTACCTCGGCAGAAATGTAGGGTGGTTACGGAATACTGCTTCTCAGGCCAACTTCCCGTGGTAATTCTATCTAACCACACCTCTCCAAATAATCCACCACCGCCTGAAAATCCTCCGGCAGGGGGGCTTCCCAACTCAGGGCCTCCCCGGTGCGCGGGTGGGTGATTCCCAACTGCCAGGCGTGCAGCAGCTGGCGCCGCACCAGGGGCTTGAGCCCTTTGAGCCGGGGGGCCCCGGCCAGGCGGCTCACTCCGCCGCCGTAGGTGGCGTCCCCCAGCACCGGGTGGCCCAGCGAAGCCAGGTGCACCCGCACCTGGTGGGTGCGCCCCGTTTGGGGGGTGAGCTCCACCAGGGTCAGAGGGCCGGGGAATTCCCGGCGCACCCGCCACAAGGTGACCGCCGCCTTGCCCCGCCGGGGATGCACGCTCATCTTCTGGCGCTCCCGGGGGTGGCGGCCCACCTCCTTCTCAATGCGCCCCTCAGGCTCCGGCAGCCGCCCCCACACCAGGGCCAGGTAGCGCTTGGTGATGTCGTGGGCCTGGAACTGGCGCACCAGGGCCGCATGCGCCAGGGAGGTCTTGGCCGCCACCAGCAGGCCGCTGGTGTCCTTGTCCAGGCGGTGCACCAGGCCGGGGCGGCTCACCTCCCCGATTTCGGCGAGGTCCGGGCAGTGATGCAGCAGGGCGTTCAGCAGGGTCCCGCTGCGGTGGCCGGGGGCCGGGTGCACCACCAGCCCCGGCGGCTTGTGCACCACCAGGAGATCCCGGTCCTCATAGACAATATCCAGGGGCAGGGCTTCCGGGGCGAGATGGCTGGGCTCCGGGGCCGGCACTGTAAGTTCCACCGCGTCGCCGGCCCGCACCCGGTAAGAAGGGGGCCGCGCCCGGCCGCCCACCAGAACCCGCCCGGACTTCAGCAGCTTTTGCAGCCGGGCCCGGGACCAGTTTAGGCGCCGGGCCAGAAACTGGTCCAGGCGGGCCCCGGCTTCCGCCGGCTCCACCACCTGGGTCAGGATGTCAGGGTCGTTGGTATCTGATTGCAAAAATCCGCACGCAATTTATCGGCAGGTTTTACCCCCATTTGAAAAAGGGGGACTTTAAACACACTATTTACGAGACGCCACCCTGGATTATTTTCACCCCCACCCCAGCCCTCCCCCTCCAGGGGGAGGGGGTTAAAGGCCGGAGAAAATATTCATAATAACCTTATGGGGGTTGGGGGAGAGGGTTTGGGAGAGGGATTGTAAGTGGCCGTCGGCCCCTGGCCCCCTCTCCCAATCTCTTTTTCTTCACACTTTCCGCAGCACGCCGCCGTTCTTGATTTCGCTGAAGATCATGCGGCCGGCGGTGGTCTGCAGGACGCTGGTGACCGAGACCTCCACCTCCCGGCCGATGAAGCGCCGGGCATTTTCGATGACCACCATGGTGCCGTCGTCCAGGTAGGCGATGCCCTGGCCCTGGGACTTGCCCTCCCGCAGAATCTGCACGTGCAGGGTCTCTCCCGGCAGGACCGCGGGTTTCATGGCGTTGGCCAGCTGGTTGATGTTGAGGACTTCGATGCCCTGCAGCTCCGCCACCTTGTGGAGGTTGAAGTCATTGGTCAGAATCTTGGCCCGGAGCTTCAAGGCCAGGCCCACCAGCTTGGAGTCCACCCCCGCGGCCCGGGGGATGTCGTCATCCGGAAACTCCACCCGCAAGGGGGTTTGCTGCTGCAGCCTTTTCAGGATATCCAGACCCCGGCGGCCCCGGCTGCGCCGCAGGTCGTCGGGGGAATCGGCGATATATTGCAACTCTTCCAGAATAAACTTGGGCACAATCAAGGTGCCTTCCACGAAGCCGGTTTCCGCGATGTCGGCGATGCGGCCGTCGATGATGACGCTGGTGTCCAGGATTTTCAAGGGGAAGCGGGACGATTTGCCGGAAGGATCCAGGAAGTAAGGGGTGCTGACCTCCGACATCTTCTTCCCCCCCAACACCATGCCGATATAACCGAAGATTGTAGAAAGAAAGATATATAAAGGAATTTGCAGGTTGGGGAGTTCCAGGTATTTGTCAAAGGGGTAGCTGGCCAGCTTGCCGATCCCCAGGCCCACAAAGAGGCCCAGGGTGCCGCCCACAATGGTCTTCAGGGGGATGCGTTTGATGACCTGCTCCAGGCCCAGGGTCAGGACGGCCACCGCCAATCCGGCCGCAGCCCCCGCATAACCGGCCCACCACAGGTGGTCGAACTGCGGAATCTGGGAAGCGATGAGGTAACCGCTGACCGCGCAAATAGTCCCCACGATGGCCCCAATGACCATCTTTTGTATCACTAACCTCTCACCCCCTTTCTCAGGCAGAATTCAAGGCGGGACGTACGAATTCCGGCGTCGCGGCGAGACGGGAACTTCTCGGCGAACGTCGGCACAAGGGCCGGGTGGACGTTCTCCCTTTCATGGAAAATAAGGTTGAAAAATAGGTGCCGTAGTTCAAGTTGTTGGTTCAGACGCAGGAAAAGGGGAGAACAGATCAGGAGCCGTTTTCCAGCAACTCCTGAAGTTGTGCCTCGATTTCATCCTCTTTCTCGTTGTTGACCAGGGAAAGTTCTTTGATTAATAGATTCTTGGCCGTGTCCAGCATCTTGCGCTCTCCGAAGGAGAGGTCCTTTTCGGACTTGAGAAGGGTCAGATCCCGGAGAACTTCCGCCACCCGGAAGGGGGAGCCGGTTTTGATTTTGTCCATGTAATCGCGGTAGCGGCGATTCCAGGTCTGGTTGTTGAGACGACCAGGCCGATGCTGCAAAATCTTATAAACTTCGGAAACCGCCGGGGCATCGATAATATCCCGAAGCCCGATGTTGCGGGCGTTGCCGGTGGGAATCATGATGATCATATCGCTATCCAGCAGGCGCATGATGTAGAATTTTTCCAGTGATCCCGATCCCGGCCGTTCCCGCACAGCTTCGATCACTCCGACGCCGTGGGCGGGGTAAACGGCAAGCTGGCCAATTTGGAACTGGAACATTCTTTTCCACCTCCTTACCCTGTAATCTTTTATCACATTATCTCGGAAAAAGCAAACGCGCCTGGAGGGGATGACCCGGCTCTCACCGCTGGAAGCGGAACAGCAGGATCTCTCCGTCTTTGACCAGGTACTCTTTGCCTTCCACGTGGAGGCGGCCGGCTTCTTTGACTCTAACGGCGGTGCCCCACTGGGCCAGGTCGTCGAAGTCCATCACTTCGGCCCGGATGAACCCCTTTTCCATGTCCGAGTGCACCTGGCCCGCGGCCTTGGGGGCCGGGGTGCCGGCGGCCACGGTCCAGGCCCGCACTTCGGGGCCCACAATGGTGTAGAAGGTAACCAGTCCCAGCAGCCGGGAGGACTCCCGGATCAGCCGGATGATGCCCGCCTCTTTTAAACCCAGGGCGGCCAGGAAATCCCCCCGGTCCTCGGGGCTGAACTCCTGGAGTTCGGCCTCCAGGTCGCCCAGGATGGGCACCACCGGCGCCCCCCGGTGGCCGGCAAACTCCAGGAGGGCCTGGTAGTTAGGGCCGCCGTCAAGCTCCGCCTCGCTCAGGTTGGCCACGAACAGGTAAGGCTTCAGGGTTAAGAGAGGCGTGGCTTTGAGCTGCTCCAGGTCCCCGGGGCCCAGGCCCAGGTCCCGGACCCACTTTCCCTGGTTGAGGCCGGATTCAGCCCGGACCAGGGCCCCCAGGGCCGCAGCCGCCCCCTTGTCTCCGGCTTTGGCCCGTTTCTCGGTTTTCACCCGCTGGCGCTCCAGGATTTCCAGGTCCGCCAGGATGAGTTCGGTTTCCACCACCTCCACGTCCCGCACCGGGTCCAGGTTGGCCAGGGGGTGGGGGCAAATGGTGTCGCCGAAGCACCGCACCACGTGGACCAGGAGGTCCACCTCCCGGATGGCCGCCAGAAACTGGTTGCCCAGGCCCTCGCCCCGGGAAGCCCCGGCAATGAGCCCGGCCACGTCCACGAACTCGATGGTGGCAGGGGTGAGTTTCTGGGGGTGCAGCAGCTCCCCCAGGCGCGTCAGGCGCTCGTCGGGGATGGGCACCACCCCGGTGTTGGGGGAGATGGTGCTGAAAGGGTAGCTGGCCACCTCGGCCTGGCCCGAGGTCAGGGCGTTGAAGATGGTGGTCTTCCCGGCGTTGGGAAGCCCGATGATGCCGCAGCGCCAAGACATAAAAGACGGTTTTCTGTTTTCTGTTTTCGGAAAAAAACTGTTAGCGCTTCCCAGAAGTTATCGCTACGATATTCACCACAGAAATGTAGGGTGCGCACTGCGCACCATCTTTCTGTAGCCGTTATCGCCTTGCTTTGCGAGCATCAACAATGCGGAGAAGATGGGAGGCGAGCATTACCATTTCCTGAGCTTCACGTGGATCGGTAATGCTTACCGTACGATGTGAGTGTGGGTTTTTATAAGACCCAATCGCACCACCAAAAAGATGCATAAGTGCCTCTCGTTCCGCTTCTGTTTGATTTGGATCGGATAGCGGGCCTTTTGTTTTATGAAAGGCTTTATGCATCAAGGGAACTCCAATGTCGGTCGGACCGAAATTTCCGGCACTTCGCACAGCTTCTTCGACAGCCTTAAACGCTGCGAAAACTGCTTCATCAAGGTCACCCCGAGCCAAGGCAAGCCATACCTTATCGGCAATCGATGGGTGCAGCAGAGATTTTGGGAACGCAGCCGCTTCCCGGAAGCTTTGAAACGCCTGCTCATCTCTAATAGCGGCGCCGCGCCGAGTCAGGACCATCCAGCCATTTTTACCTTTAATGCCAGGAGCAGGAACGATCAAATTGTTAATACGAAGCCAATTCCACGCTTCATTAAAAGCAATTCCAGCTTCATTTTCTCGGTGATAAGGATAAGCGGTTTGGGTGTGGGGAGTTACAGGCATCTGAAATGCATTATCCGTTATCGAATCTGACAGAAACATCCCCTTGGGCACAAGCTTGAGGAATATCTGTGCAAGTTCCTCGGGGGCCAAGGCCAGCAAAACTTCGATGTCTGGGACGAGGGTTAGTAGTGTCTCCATATACCTCTATCTACCTACACAACCTTGAAAATCGTCCCTGAGTGGTGTCAAAAAGTCTAAGAAAGTAAAAGAAGGTGCGCATTGCGCACCCTACACCTCTAAGCCGCCTGCGGCTTTTTCCAGATCCCCGGAATTTTGGTGCCGCAGTAGCCGCAGGCCCCGTCCTTCAGGTGGAGTTCGCCGATGCGGTAGCCGGTGCGCTCGATGAGCATTTTGCCGCAGCCGTGGCAGAAGGTGCTCTCCGCGGGGTTTCCCGGGATGTTGCCCAGGTAAACGTACTTCAAACCCGCTTTCAGGGCCAGTTCCCGGCACCGCTCCAGGGTGCTCACCGGAGTGGGGTAGTGGTTCAGCATCTTGTACAGGGGATAAAATCGGGAAAAGTGCACCGGCGTCAAGGGCCCCAGCTCGTCCCGGATCCAGGTGCACATCTTGGTGACGGTTTCCGGCCGGTCGTTGAACTGGGGGATTACCAGGTTGACGATTTCCAGGTGCACGCCTTGCCGGCGCAGGGTCTTCAGGGTCTCCAGCACCGTCCC
>DASWLF010000519.1:0-4152 GCA_036396255.1 Desulfobaccales bacterium | reverse complement strand
CAAGGGGGAGGGGCTGGAGGGCAGCCATTCATCCCACAGGACTATGATGCCTTTTTTAAACCGGGAAATTTTTTTCCGCATGAGGGCTTTCCAAGCCTGGTGAGGAGCAGGCGTCTTCCTGACGCCAGCAACAGAAACTTCCGGGCAGAGGGGCTTACATTTTGTCAGCTATCTGTTTCAATCTATCTCCATATATTTTCCCTTTTATTAAAGGTAAAAATAAAAGTCAATATTAATTCTTATGGTCTATAAAATTTAAAGGTTAACTAAAATAATTTAAATATAACTTGTAGATATCCATAAATATTAACAAGTTGGGCTATCCGGCCCATATCTATCTACTGGTTTCCAGATTGATTCGGTTTAGCTGATTAAAAAATGAGAGAAAGGGTTGGCTGAGATTTTTACCGGCGCCAGGGAAAGGTCAGATCAAAAATTGGGGATCGCCGATTTAATGGTCCCGGCGACTTTTGCCGTCATCCCCCGGAGGGCGTTGGCGACCGGCCGCGGCCGCGCCGGCAGATCCACCATTTGGCCAACTCCACCACCGGCAGCAAGGTGAGGGCCAGCAGGCTGGCCAGCAGCCAGTCCTGCCATTTCAAGGGGGTGGTGTGGAACAGGGTTGCCAGGGGCTCCCACTCGATGACCGCCACCATCAATCCCAGGGAAATGAGCACCGAGACGACGAGAAAGCGGTTGCCCCAGACCCCCACGGTGAACAGGGACAGGTAATCGGAACGGCAGTTGAAGGCGTTCACCATTTCAGAGAGCACCAGGGTGATGAACACCATGGTCTGGGCCCGCATCAGGACCTGCTCCGGGTCGCCCAGGCCGTCGGGGTTCCAGTAATAATAGTAAGCGAACAGGGGAATGAGGACCGCGGTGAGGTAGAGGGAGATGACGGCCAACAGGCCGTTCACCGTGGGAGTGAAGACCCCTTCCCGGGGCGGCCGGGGAGGCCGGGCCATGAGATCCGGGGCCTTGGGGTCCACCCCCAGGGCCAGGGCCGGCAGGCCGTCGGTGGTGAGGTTGACCCAGAGGATCTGCAGGGCGATGAGGGGCAGGGGCAGGCCCATGAAGAAGGCCCCGGTGAGCACGAAGATCTCGGCCAGATTGCAGCTCAAAAGAAAAACCAGATACTTCTTGATGTTATCGAAGATGGCCCGGCCTTCTTCCACCGCGGCCACCAGGGTGGCGAAATTGTCGTCCGCCAGGATCATGGCTGCGGTCTCCTTGGTGACCTCGGTGCCGGTGAGGCCCATGGCCACGCCGATGTCGGCCCGCTTCAAGGCCGGGGCGTCGTTGACCCCGTCCCCGGTCATGGCCACCACCTGCCCCTGCTCCTTGAGGATGCCCACCAGGCGCAACTTGTGCTCCGGGGCCACCCGGGCGAAGACCCGGACCTGGTTCAGGGCCTCTTTGAGCTCCGGATCAGTCATGCGGTTGACTTCGGCCCCGGTGAGCACCGCCTGATCATCCTCCTCCGGCGGAATCAGCCCCACTTCCCGGGCGATGGCCTGGGCGGTGTCCGGGTGGTCGCCGGTGACCATGATGACCCGGATGCCCGCCAGGTGGCACTGGCGCACCGCGGCCGGGGCCTCGTCCCGGGGCGGGTCCATCATGCCCACCAGTCCCACCCAGACCAGCTCCCGGTCCGGCTCGGAGGCCGGATCCGGAACCGCCTCCAGCCGCCGGTAAGCCAGGCCCAGGACCCGCAGGGCCTGGTGGGCCATGGCCGCCGCCCGGTTGGCGATCTCGTCCCGGTCCATAACCGCCAGGTCCCGCTCGCCGTTCCGGGTCAAGATCTTCCCGCACCGGGACAGGAGGCTTTCCGGGGCCCCCTTGACGTACATCAGGAAACCTCCGGAATCCTGGTGGATGGTGCTCATCCGCTTGGTTTCAGAAGAAAAAGGAATCTCCGCCACCCGGGGGAATCCGGCCGCCAACTGCCCGGGGTTCAGTCCCGCCTTTCTGCCCAGCACCATTAGGGCCCCCTCGGTGGGGTCGCCCCGCACCACCCAGGCCCCATCCTGCTCCTCCAGCCCGGAGTCGTTGCACAAGATGGCGATGCGGGCGGCCCATTCCAACACCGGGTCTTCGTCCGCCTGCACCGCAGCGCCCGCGGCGAAGATTCCACCCCGGGGCTCATACCCCGAGCCGCTCACTTCCAGGTCCCGGCCGTCCAGAAAAAGGCGGCGAACGGTCATTTCGCTCTTGGTGAGGGTGCCGGTCTTGTCGGTGCAGATGACGGTGGTGGACCCCATGGTCTCCACCGCCGGCAGCCTCTTGACGATGGCGTGGCGCCGGGCCATGCGGGTGGTGCCGATGGCCAGGGCCCCGGTGACCACCGCCGGCAGGGATTCGGGCACCGCGGCCACCGCCAGGCTGATGCCCCAGATGAGCATCTCCAGCCAGCTGTGGCCCCGGAACACCCCCAGCAGAGAGGCGCCCACGGCCACGACCAGGCAGATGATGCTCAGGACCCGGCCGATGACGTGCATGCGTTTTTCCAGGGGAGTGGGCTCTTCAGTGACTTCCGTAAGCATCCGGGCGATCTGGCCGAACTGGGTGTCCATGCCGGTGGCGGTGACCACGGCCCGGCCCCGGCCATAGGTGACCACCGTGCCCCCGAACACCATGCATTTCTGGTCGGCAACCGGGGTTTCCGGCGCCGGGACGGGCTCGATATCTTTCGTCACCGCGGTGGACTCGCCGGTGAGCAGGGCTTCGTCGGTCTTCAGGTTGACCTGGACCAGCAAGCGTCCGTCCGCGGCCACCCGGTCCCCGGTGTGCAACACCAGCAAATCTCCAGGCACCACCTCCCGGGCCGGGATCACCTGCTCTTTGCCGTCCCGAATGACCGTGGCCACCGGCGCGGCCAGCTTTTGCAGCGCCGCGGCCGCCTGTTCCGCCCGGTACTCCTGGGTGAAGCCCAGGATGGCGCAGGCCAGGACGATGGCCAGGATGACGTAGGCGTCCAGGTGCTCGCCCAATATAAAGGAGACCACCGTGGCCACAATCAGGATGGCGATGAGCAGGTTCCCAAATTGGCGCAGAAAAATCATTAGGGGCGAGATTTTTTTGCCTGGGGCCAGCTCATTGGGGCCGTGGCGCTCCAGGCGCTCCTGGGCTTGCGGCAGGCTCAAGCCCCCGGCCGCGGTTGCCAGCCGTTCCCGGGCCTCCCCGGCGGTCAAGGTGTGGAAAAGGATTTTTTCTGCGGTCATGGTCAAACTTTGCCAGAGAAATAATATGCGCCGGGCAGGGTCAAACGAGACCGGTCTTCATTCCCCCGCCAATCATTTTATTTTACTTGCAGACACCATCCGGGCCAAGGGAAAAGCGGAGGCTCACGCTTGCATCTTGCCCTTTTAGTTCTTAGTATGTGTCCATTACGGCAAATTTTGCCAATTAACCCGGAGACGCCAGCTACGAGAGGAATCAATCATGGATTATAAAGCCGCCGCCACCCAGTTGAAAGAGGCCATGCGCCTGCGGACCGAGCCTTTGGGAGTCGCGTTCCTGAAGGAAGCCGCGGCGCTGCCGAAAAAGACCCGCCGCCCCTCCCAGGTCTTCGGCAAGAAAGTGACCATCTGCCAGGCGGTGACCCTGGCCCGGGTTTACGGCTGGCCGGTGGGGGTCACCCGGGAAGACCTCATCTGCATCCCCGGCATGCTGGTTTTCGGCTTCACCCCGGCCACCGACCCCATCATGGAATTGGGCCAGCTGTTCTGCGAGGTGGGGTTCCATCAGACCCTGGGGCCCGCCCTCCAGGAAGTGGAGGCCCTGCCCCGCTTCGAACCCCAGGAGGTGGAGGCCATCTACCTGTGCCCCCTGGAGCGCCTGGCCCTGGACCCGGAGGTGGTGGTGGTTTACGGCAATCCGGCCCAACTCATGCGCCTCATCCAGGCCATCACCTTTAGCATGGGGAAACGGGTCACCGGCGAGTTCGGCGGCAAGGTGGAGTGCAGCCAGTATCTCATCGGCCCCTACCGCCGCGGCGAGGCCCTGGTGGTGATTCCCGGCGCCGGGGATCGCATCTTTTCCATGACCCAGGATGACGAACTGGTGGTGAGCATGCCGGCCCGGTTCCTGGAGGGCGCCCTTATCGGCCTGAGGGACGCGGCCCGGCAGATCGGGGCCCGCTACCCCATC
>DASWLF010000518.1:0-4930 GCA_036396255.1 Desulfobaccales bacterium | reverse complement strand
CTCGTCCCTGGAGCCCACGTTGAGCCAAATCCCCACCGCCGCCGAGTGGAAGTGGGGCATTTCCTCGGAAACGACCCGAAGACCGTTACTCAGGACGCTTTTTTGGTTCACGTCCACCCCGGCGATCGGATTGGTCCGGTTGGGGGTTGTCATTGGGGATCAAGGCCTTGCGGGACAGGCGAATCTTGCCCTGCCGGTCCACGTCCAGGACCTTGACATCCAGTTCGTCGCCTTCCTTCAAAACGTCGGTGACGTTTTTCACCCGGTGGTGTTCCAGCTCCGAGATGTGCACCAGGCCGTCGGTGCCCGGCAGGATCTCCACAAAGGCGCCGAAGTCCATGATCTTCTTGACTACACCATGATAGACCTTGCCGATCTCCGCCTCCGCGGTGATCTCGTTGATCATGCGGATAGCTTCGTCCGCGGCCTTCTGGTCCGCCGACGAGATGTGGATGCGGCCGTCGTCTTCGATGTCGATCTTGATACCGGTGGCCGCGACGATGGACTTCACCATCTTGCCGCCGGGGCCGATGACTTCCCGGATCTTGTCGGGATTGATCTGGATCACGATGATCTTGGGGGCGTGCTCCTTCAAGGTGGGAGACGGCTCGGCGATGACCTCGTTCATCTTCCCCAGGATATGGAGGCGGGCCTCCCGGGCCTGGCTCAGGGCCTGGGCCATGATCTCCCGGGTCAGCCCCGGCATCTTGATGTCCATCTGCAGGGCGGTGATGCCCGTGGCCGTGCCGGCCACCTTGAAGTCCATGTCCCCCAGGGCGTCCTCATCGCCCAGGATGTCGGAGAGCACCGCCACCTGGCCGTCTTCCTTGATGAGTCCCATGGCCACTCCGGCCACCGCGCCCTTCAGGGGGACGCCGGCGTCCATCAGGGACAGGGAGGCGCCGCACACCGTGGCCATGCTCGAGGAGCCGTTGGAGGACAGGATCTCCGAGACGATGCGGATGGTGTAAGGGAACTCTTCCGCCGACGGCAGCGCCGGGGAGATGGCCCGCTCCGCCAGGGCCCCGTGGCCAATTTCCCGGCGCCCCGGCCCCCGGAGCATACGGGTTTCCCCCACGGAGTAAGGCGGGAAATTGTAGTGCAGCATGAAGGACTTGAAGGTCTCTCCCACCAGGGTCTCGATTTTCTGCTCGTCCGACGGCGTCCCTAAGGTGGCCACCGCCAGGGACTGGGTTTCTCCCCGGGTGAAGACCGCGGAGCCGTGGGTGCGGCTCAGCATGCCGATCTCACAGGTTATGGGGCGGATGTCGCTAAAGCCGCGGCCGTCGATGCGCCGCTGCTCCCGGACCACCATCTGCCGCACCACCCGCTTCTGAGCCTCTTTGAACAGGGTGCCCACCAGCTTTTCCTGCCCTTCGGCTTCCTCTCCCAGGGCGGCCAGGACTTCTTTCTTGACCTCATCCATGCCGTGCCGGCGGGCCAATTTCTCCGGGTGCCTCACCGCCTCGATGATCCGCTCCCTGGCCAGGGCCTCGATCCTCAAAGGCAGGTCGCCGTAATCAGGCGGCTCCGGCCCCGGGCGCTTGGGGAGCCCAATCTCTTCCCGCATCCGGCTGATCAAAGCCAGAATGGGCTGGATCTGCTCCTGCGCGAAGAAAAGGGCCTCCAGGACTTCGTCTTCCTGCACCATTTGGGCCCCGGCTTCCACCATGACCAGACCCTGGGGAGCGCCGGCCACGATGAGGTTGAGGGTGGACTCCTTCAACTGGGAATTGGTGGGATTGACCACCAGCTGCCCGTCGATCTTGCCCACCCGCACCGCGGCCACCGGGCCGTGGAAGGGGATGTCGGAAATCTCCAGGGCCGCGGCGGCGCCGTTTAAGGCCACCACGTCCGGGTCGTTTTCCAGGTCGCCGGAAAGCACCGTGGCAATGATCTGGATCTCGTTGATGAGCCCCTTGGGGAACAGCGGCCGCAGGGGCCGGTCAATAAACCGGGAGGTCAGGGTTTCCTTCTCCGAAGGCCGCCCGATCTCCCGGCGGAAAAAGCCGCCGGGCACCCGGCCCGCGGCGTAAGCCTTCTCCAGGTAATCACAGGTCAAGGGCAAGAAATCGATGCCTTCCCGGACGTCGTCGGACATCATCGCGGTGACCAACACCGCGCTCTCGCCGTATCTTACCAGCACCGAACCGCTGGCTTGCTGGGCGTACCGGCCCGTTTCGAAACGGAGGTCCCGGCTTCCGATTTCTACAGTAAATGTCTTGGACATGTCAGTCAGCTGAGCCTCCTATTTTCTCAGACCCAGTTGCTCGATTAGGGTCCGATAACGATCGATGTCTTTGTTTTTCAAGTAGTTCAGGAGACGCCGGCGCTGGCCCACCATCTTGATCAGTCCCCGGCGGGAGTGGTGGTCTTTGGCGTGACTCTTGAAATGGTCCGTCAAGTAGCTGATCCTCTCGCTCAAAATGGCAACCTGCACTTCCGGAGAGCCAGTGTCCGCGTCGTGCAGCCGATAACGGTTAATAATCTCCTGTTTCTGTTCCATTGATAAGCCCACGTCTTCCTCCTTTGGCGAATCAGTTAAGCTTTGCTAAGCTTTTGCAGTTCAACCGGTTCTTCACCCGGGAAACGCATCCCCGTTCCCTTATGAGAGGGCTGGGGAGGGGAAGCTCCACGAACCTGGGCCGGGTTCTGGCCGCGGCGCTTTGGCCCGCCGCCACCCGGCCGTCTCATGACTCATGCATCCATATCTCGCCCCCTCTCCCTTGCCATAAGAATTAGCTGCGATCCAGCATTGGCCTCAGCCCTCCGGGGCGAAGACCCGCATGGGGCTCAAGCACGCCTGGGGCGCCCGGCCCTGGACGCGAGCCACGGCCACCAGACCGGCGTCGGTTACCACCTGCACCTGCTCCCCGGGGGCCAGGCCGTCGGCCGCATACATCAGGGGCCTCCCCTGGCGCATCTGCCTGGCCTCCTCCGGGCCCACCGAGACCCGCTTCATCCCCGGCAGGCAATGGGCCAACGGAATGGTCCGGCGGCTGATTTCCTCCAAGGCTAATTCTTCCAAGGCCCCCAGGGGCAAAGCCTCCTCCACCCGGAAGGGCCCCACCGCAATACGCCGCAACGCCGCCAGGTGCCCCCCGCACCCCAAGGCCGCCCCCAGGTCCGCGGCCAGGGTGCGGATGTAGGTGCCCTGGGAGCACGTCACCGTCAACGTGACCAGCGGCAGGTCAACCTCATCCACCGTCAGGCGGTAGATCACCACCCTGCGGGGCTGGAGCTCCACCACCTCGCCCCGCCGGGCCAGCCGGTAGAGGCGCTGGCCCTGATGATGCAAGGCCGAGTACATGGGGGGCGTTTGCTGCAGCTCCCCCACGAAGCCCCGGGCCGCCTGGCCCACGGCTTCCGGCGCCGGCAGCTCCGGCGACCTGGCCACCACCTGACCGGTCAAATCCTGGGTGTCGGTGGTCACCCCCAGCCGGACCACGGCCCGGTAAGTCTTGGGCTCCGGCATCAGGTAAGGCACCAGCTTGGTGGCTTCCTGCAGGCACAGGGGCAAAAGGCCGGTGGCAAAGGGGTCCAGGGTGCCCAGGTGCCCGATCTTCTTCACCTTCAGCTTACTCCGGACCCGGCGCACCACCTGGAAGGAGGTGACGCCTGCCGGTTTGTCGATGAGCAGGATGCCGGATGCCATGAACCTATCTTGACGGTGAGCCTTGCCCACCCTGCAAAATTCTTGATGTCCTTGGTGCCTCGGTGGTTATCAACCCTCACTGCCCCGCGGGCTGCGAGGCGTCCGTCAGAATCTTCCGGGGCCGGGCCCCGGCCGTCAACTCCAGGCGCCAGAGGTCTGGTTTCGCGCTGGCCGGCGAGGTCCAACGCTCCCGGGGCCATCTTTCAAAGACGATGGCCTTGCCGCGCTCCACAAAACAGGGGTTGCTGCCTTCCGTCAGCTTCGTCTTCTGGCCACGCTCCAGGTCCACCAGGTAAACCAGGTCCATCTCGCCCTCCGCAGTGGCGGGCGAAAAGCAGAGGATCTGCCCGCCGTCCCGAGAGAATTGCGGGCGCCAGTACGGGGTCGCGTCCCGCCGGTTCCTGGGGAACCGGAACCCCGGTTTCCCCTTGAGGTTGATCACCACAAAGCCGCCGGACACGTCGCTGCCGCTTTTCTGGTAGGCGATGCGGCCGCCGTCCGGGGCAAAAACCGGGGCCTCGTAGACATAACCCGTATCCAGCGGGGTGTTGGCATGGCTGATAATCCGGCGCAGGCCCCCGGTCTTCAGGTCCGCGATGCAGATGGACATGGTGGCAAAGGCCTGCTCCGCGCCGCCCCGGCCCTTGACCTGCAGGTGGGAAAGCCCCACCAACACCAGGCTGCCGCCATCCGGGGAGAAGGCCGGATGCTCGGCCCCCTGGAGGTCCGGGTGACGGAATTGCTGCGCCACCCCGCCCTGGCTAAGAATCATGAAAACCTGTCCGTAGCCGGTGTCCTCCTCCACCCCGGAATAAAAGGCCACCCATTTGCCGTCAGGCGACAGGGCCGGCCCCTGGTCCCGGTAGGAATAGGTCAACTGCCGGGCCCCGCTGCCGTCCGGGTTGGCCACCCAGATGTTGCCGCCCCGCACGAAGGCCAGTTTGCTGTCCGCCGCGGCCGGAGCCGCCCTGCCCCAAGTAAGAAGCCCCGCCACGGCCAAAATCCCCAGGACGACCTTGCTCCAGTGGTTCAGACTGCCAGCCGTCTGTTTCATAATTAAGGTAACATCGGAAAGTCAGTTTTTTCCCCCCCTTTCCTAAAGGGGGGTCAGGGGGGATTATTATAAGCACTTGAAATCCCCCTAAATCTAATACTGTTCACTTAAGCGCCATGTAGGGGCGGGGTCTCCCCGCCCTGGTATAAGAAGGGCCATTTATTGGGCGGGGAAACCCCGCCCCTACGAAAAATAGAAATTGCCAATGCTTAAATGAACAG
>DASWLF010000517.1:0-4204 GCA_036396255.1 Desulfobaccales bacterium | reverse complement strand
CGGGACAATGGCCCCTTTCACGCCGCCGTAGCGCCGGTGAAACTCCTCCTGGGCGTCCCGGTGCAGGTTGAGATAATTTTGGGCCAGAGTCAGGGCCCCCACCAGGTGGGGGGCCAGGGGCTGGGCATAGTGCACCGGGGTGGGTCCCCGCCAGGGGTTCTGGCCGTAAGGGGTTAAGGAGATGGCCAGCCGGGGGGCGTAAGGATAGGGGTCCTGGGCCTCCAGGTTCAGGCTCACCTCATCCAGCCACCACTCGTGGTCGGGAAGCCCTTGCTGCTCCATCTTAAACTCCAGCAACCGGAGGCGCTGGGCTCCCGCAAAGGTCTGATGCTCGTCAAACTTGAGGTCCGTGAGGTAAAAGGCGCCGTTGCTGGGAGGGGCGCTGGAGATGCCCAGGTCCACCACCTGGATGGGGTGGGTGAGGGGCTGGGACCCCGACTCCAACTGCAAGTCCGCCAGGTCCAGCGCCACCCGCTGCCAGACGTCCCCCTGCACCGTCACCTCCTGAAAAAAGTAGCTCCCCTGGGCGTCTTTCACCTTGACCCGCAGGGTCAGCGTACTGACCCCGGGAACCACCGGCTTGATGAGGAAATTGAGGTTGGTGCGGCCGGAGGAGTTGCAGCGGCCGGTGTCGATGCCGGCCCAGACCCCGAACGCGGTGACATAAGGGGACAGGTCCCAGGTGATGTGCCGCTGGGTATAATATGAATCCCCCAGCAGCACCTCGGTTTCCTCCCGGAGGCCAATGGTGATGTCGCTCACGTCCTGCTGGCTGGTGGAATACCAGGCCCCCCACATGGCCGGGGCCCGGTCGCAGTCTTCGATGAGGTTGTCCCGGCGCCAGAACTGGCTGAAGGGCACTTGGAAGGCAACCGCTTCCGGAAACCGGTCCGGCAGGGCGTGGACATAGGTGTGCTCCGGACCCCAGGGGTCGGCGGCGTCCGGGGCGGAGTCGTTCAGGGTTACCAGCAGGCGCCGGGGGTGCGCCGCGGGCTCGCCGCCCCAGAAGGTCCAGTGGTCCCCGGCCACCAGGTCGGGGCCCTGGCCGCTCTCCCAGTAGACCTGGAGGCCGTCGCTCAGGGCCACCGGATGGTCGCGGTCGCCGCTGACCAGGCCGCCGGCCTCCCAGGTGAGGCCCCCGTCCCGGGACCACCTGAAGGTGGCGGCGCCGATTTCGCCGGTGGTTTCCATCTCCACCACAAACCGCCGTTTCTCCTGGCGGCTGTAATCCCCGGTGAGCACCAGGACGGCGCTGCCGCTGCCCACCTTGGTGAGGTTGTGAACTCTGAGGGTGCCGCCTGGGCCCTGCAGAGTGAAGCTCACCCGGTCCACCGCATTGAAAGGGGGCGCCTCCAGGGACCAGTCCAGGCCGTAGCCGAACCAGGCCGCGTCCTGAGTGGTCGGCAGTTCCGCCCGCACGTGGAGGGCCCGGCCGGCGGCCTCCGGAGCCGCCTCGCTCTGGAAGACCTCAAAGGCCTCCACGCCGGTGGTGGCGCCGCGATAAATCAGATGCGGCCCCCGGTCCCACAACTGCCGCTCGAAGGAATCGTGCATCAAGGGCGGGGTGCGGGATTCCTCGCGGCGCTGGAAGGCATCCCAGAGGAACCGGATCAGCGGCCCGTAATCCCGGCCCCGCTCCAGGCCGGCAAAATGCAGGAACACCATGAGGTCCAGCATCCGGTCCACCGCGAAATCATAGGTGTAGTCGTCCCGGCCGCGATGGGCCCGGCGGATGCAGGGGTAGTTGTTCAGGGATTCGTATTTGACCGCCTGCTCGCCGGTCAGGTAAATGTAGTAAAGCTGCACCGGAGTCCCGGGGGGTAGCGCCGACCCCAGGGTAACCATGGTCTCGGACCCCTGGTTGGCGAAGGAGCCCCCCAGGTAGTAGTTGGTCAGGTCGCCGCCCATGGGGTCGGCCCAGAAGCCGGCCCAGGGGAAGGCGGTGTCGCGGCGCCACACCCCCCGGAGGAAGTAAACCTGCCCACCCCCCGGGTTGGGCGTACTGATGCTCACCCGGCCATCGGCCTGGACCTGGGCCGCGGCATCCTGCCAGTTCCCGGCCACCGCCTCCTGGAGGGGGGTGCCCCCCATATTGTCAAAGGCCCAATTAAACTGCGAAGCCCGGGCCCACTCAACTCGCCCCATTTTAAGTACCTGTTTTCGGTTTTCGGTTTTCGGTTTCTATTGCCATCCCAACTGTCGCTGACTTTGGATTTGGGTCATTTATTTTATGACCCTGACCTTTCCCCCGGCATTGAAACAACATCGACCCCCCGATTCTTGGTGGACTCCTTAAAGTTCCCTGGTTTTCCCTCGTTTACCGGAAACCGGAAACTCTTAATCTTCTCCCAAATAGGCCCGGATCTTGATCTCCCCGAAATCCACCCAGAGATCGTAAAGGCAGCGTTTGACAATCTCCCGGATGGCCTGGGCCGCGGGGAGGTTCTCAAAGCAGACCCCGATGACATACTCCGGGGTGAGGCTCCGGGCCAGGGCGAAGGAATCCTCGTGCATGGCCTGGCCCAGGCCCACTTCCTCCAGGATATCGGTGATAATGTCCACCGGGTGGGTGGTGCCGTCCTTCACCACCCGGGCCTCCACCTGGGCGCTGCGGCCGGTGACCTGGATCAGCCCGGTGGCCGCGGCGGCGCTGACCCGGTCGTCGGTCTCCTCCTGGTTGAGGTACACCGCGGTAATCGTCTCAAAGGGGGCGCCGTACACCTGGTATTCATAGACCGAGGGGGTGGCGGCGAAGGTCCAGCGGTCGCCGCTCACCAGGTCGGCGCCCGGTCCCGACTCCCAAAAGACGGAGAGCCCCTGGTCCAGCTCCACCGGACCATCGGCTCCCGCGGTAGTGAGCCCCGTCTCTTCCCAGCTCTGCCCCTGGTTCAGGGACCACCGGAAGGTGGCGGCGCCCACCTCGCCGCTGCTTAAGATGTCGATGAGGTAATCCTGGGGGTACTCGCTGCGGTAGGCACCCAGGACCTTCATGGTGGCCGAACCGCTGCCGCTTTTGGCCGGTTCGCTCACCGACACCGGGGTGGTTTGGAGGAGCTCGCCCCGGGCCCGGTAGGCGCCGCGCATAAAAGGCCGCCGCTCCCCGGCGGCAGAAGGGGCGCCGATGAGCTGCCGCAGCCGCACCACCGCGGCCTCCTGGCTTTCCAAACGGGCCCGGTGCGGCTCCCGCCAGCCGTGGGTCATGCCCGCCAGGTGCTGCAGCACTCCCTGGTAGACCAACTGCCAGGCAACCGTGCCCCCCTCCAGTTCCCAGCCTTGATAAAGGGCCAGCTGTTTCTGGGGCCAGTCCTGGCCCCGGAGATAAGAGCCTTCCACCCCGGCCAGCCACTGCCCTTGCCGGTTGTCCATGACCAGGGCGTGATCCCCGGCTCGGAGCTCGCTGAAGTCCCGGGCCAATTCCACCCGCAGGTTCCCGGGGTCCAGGATCTCGGTTTCCGACAGGGTGAGCCTGCCCTCAAGACCCAACCCGGCCAGGTACCCCGAGGTCTCCCCTTCGACACTGTAACTCTCGTAGCCGTCGTCCGGAGCCTGGTCCACCGCGTACGCCGTGAATTCATCGGCCTCCTCCGGGCTGTCCACCGCCCAAAACCGGCCGGTCTGGGCGAAGGCCACTTTTATCTGAAAATATGGCGCCAGGGCCGTTTCCACTCCCCGGGTCAAAGGGCCGTAAGGAGCCCCGGCCACCTCCCCGGGGCTGGCGCCGGTGCGCAGATAGACCTGGGTATCCATCCCACCGGACACGTCTTCCCAGGAGGGCACCAGCCCTTTGAGATTGGGGGAAAAGCTGCCCATAACCGGAGAGGTCCAGGCGCCGGCGGGGTAATAGCCTGCCGCCATGACCACCTTGCCCGGCTCTCCGCCGTAGGCGGTGTGGTCAAAAACCCCGGAGCCGGGGGCCAGGCCATAGTCCAGGTCAAACGGATAGACCACCGCCTGCACCCGTGGCCGGGCCCCCCGCGGCCGCGCCTCTTCTTGCAGATACTCCGCCCCGACTCGCTTCATGGTTTCCCTTGGGTTTGTTGGGGGAGGGCAGGGACCAGTGGTACCTGGCCCTCCCCCACAAATCACACCTCTTCCAGCACCATGCTGCCGGACCACAGGCCCGGGCTCACTTCCCGGAAATCCAGGTCATTGGTCCAGGCCCCGGTGAAGGTTTTGGCGCCGCCGCCGTCCCGGAAGAAATCGA
>DASWLF010000516.1:0-4049 GCA_036396255.1 Desulfobaccales bacterium | reverse complement strand
GGCCTGGGTCAGCGACCGGATATTCGGCGACGGATTGACCCACGGCAGACCGGTTTCGTCGAACCAGGCCTCCCGCCGATACCCCTCCATCCGCACGATATGCAACTTCGCCCCGATGGCCTTCTCCCGGTTGAAGAGTTGGGCCAGCTCCCCGGCCGTCATGCCATAGCGCACCGGCAGCGGGAAATAACCGGTAAAGGACTGCAAATTAGGGTCCAGCACCGGCCCTTGGACGATGGCAGCCGTGATGGGATCGGGCCGATCCAGCACATAGAAGTCGAGACCGGCGGCGGCCGCCGCCTCCATGGCATAGGCCATGGTGGTAATGTAGGTATAGAAGCGGGCCCCCACGTCCTGGAGGTCGTAGACCAGGGCGTCCAGGTGGCGCAGCATTTGGGCCGTGGGCCGTTTGACCTCGCCGTACAGGCTATAGACGGGCAGCCCGGTGCCGGGGTCCTTTCCGGAGGAGACCTTGGCGTCGAGATTGCCGGATAAACCGTGCTCCGGGCTGAAAATCGCCCGCACCTTCACTCCGGGGGCATGGAGCAAGACCTTGACGGTGGAGCGCCCGGCGGCATCGACGCCCGTGTGGTTGGTGATCACCCCGATCCTTTTCCCCACCAGGGGGGCGAAACCGGACGCCGCCAGGACCTCGATCCCCGGCCGGACCCGGTCAGGTCCGTCGCTCTGTCCATGGCCCAGGTCGTGGCCGGCGCCTTCCCGGGCGGCGACTCCTGCCGCCGGCCCCATGGGCACGGCCGCGGCCACGGCCGCCGCGGTCTTGGCCCGCAGGGCTTTCACCTGGCCTTTGCCGTTGGGATGCAGCCGGTTGGTGAGAATGATCAGAAAGGTTTTGGAGCGCGGGTCCAGCCAAATGGAGGTTCCCGTATAGCCGGTGTGGCCGAAAGAACCCGGGGGGAAAGAGGCGTTGAAGTCCTTGCTGTAAGGCGAGCGCAGATCCCAGCCGAGACCCCGGAGGATGGAACTTCCCGGCAGGCGCTGCGGTTTGGTCATGGCGGCCACCGCCGCCGGACTGAGGAGACGTTGGCCTCGGCTCAGGCCGCCGTCCAGCAGCATCTGGGCAAAGACCGCCAGATCGTCGGCCGTGGAGAACACCCCGGCATGACCGGCCACCCCGCCCATGCGATAGGCGGTGGGATCCTGCACCTGGCCGCAGCGCCGGCTGCCGTTTTGCACGTCGCAGGGGGCCACGCGGGCTTGCTGGGCGAGCCGGGGCCGAAACGAGGTGTCGCCCATCCCCAGGGGCCCGAAGATCTTCCGGGCGCAGTAAACGTCCAGCGGCTGGCCCGAGACCCGGCGCACCACCTCGCCCAACACGATGAAATTGACGTCGCTGTAACGAAATTTAGTTCCGGGGGGATTGACCGGCCGATACGCGGCAATGACCGCCAGGGCCCCCTGGTAAGTAGACCAGCGGCCCCGGGGATTCACTTCGGCCCGCAGGCCGGAGGTGTGGGTAAGGAGTTGCCGGATGGTGATCCGCGCCTTGTCGTTGCGGGCGAATTCCGGCCAATATCGGGCCGCGGCATCGTCGAGACTCAGGCAGCCGCCTTCGGCCAACTGCATGATGGCCGTGGTGGTGGCCATGACCTTGGTCAGGGAGGCGATGTCGAAGACGGTGTCCACCGTCATGGGCTGGGGCCGGGGCTCGACCCAGCGGTTGCCGAAGGCCTTGCGGTAGACGATGCGGCCGTCATGGCCCACCAGGACCACGGCGCCGGGGATATGCCCGGCGGCGATCTCCTGCTTGGCCACCGCTTCGATTTTGCTGAAGCGCCGGTCGTCCACCTCCCGGGCCGCGGGCGGAGGCGCCGGGGGCGCCACCGGCGCCGGCTCCACCCTGACCGCCGGCGGCGGCAGCGGCGGCAACCGGCTGCAGCCGGCCAGACCAACGAGGAGGACCGCGACCGCGGTCAAGGAAGCGAGAGTCCTACGTGAAGGCGTCTGGTGCAACATTCCTGGCATTTATTGATGATACTCCCCAAATATCACAAGATTATTTCTTTTAGAATTTACCGATAACGCGAAATCAGACCCCGACAATGGCAATTAAGATCTCTTTCTTCCTGGGGATAGAGGCTATGAGACCTCTGCAAAAGTATCAAAATCAATATTCTCACAGGTGGAAGGTATTATAATCCCCCCCTTCCCCAGTAGTGTCCGGCAGGGATTTTGCACTCGGTGTTAAGCGGGTAAATTGGCAGAATGTAGCCGCAGGCTTTAGCCTGCGCCGGCACAGGCTGGAAAGCCTGTGCTACCAAAGATTTTTTTGATGAAAATGGGAGTACTCGGAAAACCAAGGACATCATGTCCAGACATGTAGGGTGGGCACGGCCCACCTTCGTAATTGCTTAAATATTCATTATGTTTAGTTCATGGGGCAAAGGCCCTGGCTGCCAGCGCAATTTTCGTACCGGACACTCCTGGGGTCAGGGGGGATTTATAGAACCCCTTTTAAATCCCCCTAAATCCCCCTTTATTAAAGGGGGACTTTCAATACCCTTCGATGGTTACGATGCTTATGTTATTATTATTGTGCGCTAATTTTCGCAACTAAGTACTTGCCCACGGGAGACTCACCATGCAAGAAGTAGCCTTTGCGGCCCTGGTGCACGGAGTTTACGTGGTAACCACCCGCCTGGAAGACCTGGTGAACGGCATGACCGCAGCCTGGGTCTCCCAGGTATCCCTCAAACCGCTCCTGGTCATGGCCTCCATCGCCCCGCCCCGGTACTCCCACCGGCTTATTAAGGACAGCGGCATCTTCGCCATCAATGTTTTGACCAGCGCCCAGGTGGACCTGGGCAAGCGTTTCGGCTACAAGAGCGGCCGCAAGGTGGACAAATTCGCCGGCCTGGACTATATCACCGCGGCCACCGGGGCCCCCATCCTGCCCCAGGCTTACGCCTACCTGGACCTGAAATTGGTGGACACCTTTACCGCCGGCGACCACACCCTGTTCGTGGGGGAAGTGGTGGACGCCAAAATCCTCCACCCCCAGGCCCAGCCGCTGGTTTTTAAAAAGAGCGATTTTTTTTAACCGGCGGCAGTGGTCAGACCAATTACCATTTTGTAGGGCTCCTGCCTCAGCTGACCTGGGAATCCCGGGTAGCCCCCTCCCCAGGCCTGCAAAAAAAATTTGACATCCCCCCCTTTTTGCTTTACGAATGGTTACTACATCCTGGAATCTAGATGTGATTTTTTCCAGGATGCGGGGAACGGGGGAGATCGGAGAAAATGGTCGATTTCGGGGAGGCGGGACGAATCTGCCTGAACCGGGAGATCAGCGGGGTATGTGAGAACTGCTTATGGTGGGAGTGGGATTCCGCCAGGCAGCAGTGCGCTAACTTCCAGTATCACATCTGCCCGTTGTACCGGGAGCACCTTTTCAGCGCCGCGACCAAGTCCTGGTCCCGTCGCCTGTTGCAGCCCGACCCAGGGCCGCGGCCTGCAGGCGCCGGGTCAGGAGGTCCGCCTGTCTCAGGGGCAGGGGAATCCGGTATTTCGTGACACAACCCAGCCCGATCTCCCGGCACTCATTGAGAGTGATGCGGTGGCCGGGGGAGAGATAGAGCGGCTTCTTGCCGGTCTGAGTGCGCAGTATCAGTCCCACCAACTTTCCTTGCCAGATAAGCTCGCTGGCTGACCCGGCCTGCCAGCCGGGTTCCGGCCCTTCTCCCACCAGCCGGCTCTTCGCCATGCCGATAGTGGGCACATCCAGCACCAGCCCCAGATGGGAGGCTAATCCCACCCCCCGGGGGTGGGCGATGCCCTGGCCATCCACCAGCAGCACCTCCGGCGGATGCCGCAGCTTCCGGTAAGCCTCCGCCAGGATGGGGACCTCCCGGAAACTGAGGAGGCCGGTGCGATAAGGAAAAGGGCAGATCCCCGCCACCCCCGCCTCCTCCACCAGCTCCAAATCCGGATAGGTGTAAACCGCCATGGCCCCGAAAATCTGCCGGTCCTCCCGGTCGCAGATGGCGTCCGCGCCCCCCACCAGCCGGGGCGGCCGGGGCAAAGGCACCAGC
>DASWLF010000515.1:0-4672 GCA_036396255.1 Desulfobaccales bacterium | reverse complement strand
GGAAAAGCTGATGTTCGAAAAGATCCTGGTGGCCAACCGGGGCGAAATCGCCGTCCGCATCATGCGGTCCGCCCAGGAATTGGATATCAAGGTGGTGGCCATCTACGAGGAAACCGACAAGGACGCCTTCCATATCATGCGGGCCGACGAGGCCGTCTGTGTCGGCCCAGGCCCTCGCCAGGACTATCTCAATATTGCCAAGATCATTGAGGCCGCCCGAAAAACCGGGGCCCAGGCCATCCACCCCGGTTACGGATTTCTGGCGGAAAATCCCGATTTCCCCGAGGCCTGCACCAATGCCGGGCTGGTTTTCATCGGGCCGCCCCCGGAGGTTATTCGGAACCTGGGAAGCAAGGTGATCGCCCGCCGCATCGCCCAAGAGGCAGGGATCCCGGTAATCCCCGCCACGACCACGCTCTCGCCGGGGCCGACGGGGGAGCGGCAAGCCCTGGCCTTTGCGGCGGAATATGGCTACCCCATCATGATCAAGGCGGTCTCCGGCGGCGGGGGCCGCGGCATTCGCCAGGTCACGGATGAAAAGGGTCTGCTGGACGCCCTGCAACGCTCGCGCTCCGAGGCCTTGATGTCCTTTGGCAACGATGACATTTACCTGGAAAAATGCGTGCACCGGCCCCAGCACGTGGAAGTTCAGATCCTGGCCGATTCCCATGGGAACGTGGTGCACCTGGGCACCCGGAACTGCTCCATTCAACGGCGGCACCAAAAGCTGGTGGAGATTGCGCCCGCCGGTTTAGAAGCGTCCTTGACCGCGGAAATCTGCGGCGCCGCGGTCCGCACCGCCCGGGCCGCCAACTATCTCAGCGCCGGGACGGTGGAATTTCTGGTGGAGCCTGACGGCACCTTCTATTTTCTCGAAGTGAATACCAGGTTGCAGGTGGAACACACGGTGACCGAGGTGGTGACCGGCATCGATATCGTGCGGGAGCAACTGCTCATCGCCCTGGGGGAGCCCATCAGCTTTTCCCAGGACCGGGTGGTGGAGCGGGGCTACGCCATCGAGCTCAGGATCAATGCCGAGGATCCCAAAAACGACTTTCTGGCCAGTCCCGGAGTGGTGCAGGTCTATCAGTCCTCGGCCGGTCATGGGGTCCGCCTGGACGGGGCCATCTATCAAGGCTACGAGATTCCCCCCCATTACGACTCCATGATGGTGAAACTCACGGTTTCCGGGTTAACCTGGCAGGAGGCGGTGGACCGCATGTCCCGGGCCCTCAAGGGGTTCCTCATTATCGGGGTCAAGACCACCATTCCCTATTTTCAGCAAATCGTCAATGAACCGGATTTTATCATGAGAACGTTTGATACCTCCTTTATTGATAGCCACCCCCACCTGATGGATTATCAGGAGGAAGAGCGGGAGGTGGATAAACTGGCCCGTCTCATTGCCGAGATTAATGCGCGCCGCCGGAATCCTTATGCGCAATGAGGAGGCGTGGGGGGCTTAGCCCCCTTTGGGGAGCAGGGAGCCATGGCAGGACGAGTTACCCGGGACATGAACCCGCGCCAGATCATCGATACCTTACGGCAGGTCGACGGCTACTACCTGTGCAACAACGAACGGGATGTGTCGCAATCGGACTTTAAAAACCGACTGATGCCCATGACCACGGTGCGCGTGGCCCCCTATCGGGATGCGGCCGGATTTTTCTCGGTGGAGGTCAGCGGCGGCGCTTCGGTCCATATGGATCTCATGCACAAGCAGGTGAATCCCCTGGAGCGGCTGCGAATCATCCGCCAGGCCATGCCGCGCCCCCTGCTCCAGACGGTGTGCCGGGGAGCCAGCCTGTTTGGCTATCGCCATTATCCCGAAAGCGTCATCCGCTTGACGGTAAGGGAGTTCGCCCGCTATGTGGACGTCTGGCGGGTCTATGATTTTCTCAACCATGTCCCCAACATGGTGCCGGTGTTTGAAGAGGTGCAGCAGGCCGGGCGGCTGCTCATGCCCAGCGTCTGTTTCTCCACCGGCAAAGAGCACACCGACAGCTATTATGTGGGCAAGGTGCGGGAGATCCTGGAGGCAACCGGTCCCGACGTCATCATTTCCATTAAAAATTTTGCCGGGTTGGGAACCCCGAAACGCATCAGCCAGTTGGTGGAGGCCATCTGTGCCGCCTTCCCGGGGATCATCCTGCACTATCACGGCTGCAACACCGACGGCAACGACATCGGCCGGATGAGCGCCGCGGTCCTGGCCGGCGTGAAACTCTGTGATGTGGCGGATCACGGCTACGGCGCCATCTATGGCCAGGCCCCCGCCCTCACCCTGATCCAGAACCTCAGGGACTATGGCAAGAAGGCGGTGGGGGTGAATATTAAGGCCCTGTTGCAGAGTTCGGATGTGCTGCGCCAGGAACGCAAAATCTATGAACCCTTCGAGAGCCCTTTCCGGGGGCATGACCCCACCGTGGCCCACTATAAGCTCACCGGCGGGGCGGTGGGCAGCGCCTATGAGCAGGCCGACCGGGGCGGTTTTCTGGAGCGGATGCCGGAGATTCTCCAGGAGATGGCCAGGGTGCAACTGGAGTTGGGGAACTGGTGGTCGGTGACCCCGGGATCGCAGATTCTCTGGACCACCGCGGTCAACAACGTGCTTCACGGGCGGTATGAGAGGCCCTCCCTGGACCTGAAAAACCTCATCCTGGGGCGCTATGGACCGCTGCCGTTCTATGAACCGGCGGACTGGATCTGTGAAAAGGTGCTGGAATATCAGCGGGCCGACGGCGGGAAGTGGCACCGCATCCTCTATGACGAGGGGGGGTTGGTGAAGCTACCGGAACCGGACCTGGAGCAGGAACGGCGCCGCCTGCAAGAGGAACTGGGACGGCCGGTCTCCCAGGAAGAACTGGTCCTCTACCTCCAGTTCCCCTTTGACGCCATCTCCTTTTTCAAGTTCGAGGCCCGCTATGGGAAGACCTGGCTGTTGCCCACCGAGGTCTGGTTTCGCCGGGGCGGTTTCCAGGATGGCGAGGACATCACCTTCGCAGACGAACGGGGGGTGCCCCACCATATTGAGGTGATCTCCACCCGCCGGGAAGGGGCCAAGGTGCTCACCACCCTGCTGGTGGACCACAGCTTTCAGACCATCAGTGTCAAGGTAGAATGAATCTAAGGTGACGCTTCATAATTGCTATGGCATTTAGAACCACGGTTTTTTACCCCCCATTTTATAAAGGGGGGCAGGGGGGATTTTATAATAACCGGCTGAAAATCCCCCTAAATCCCCCTTTTTCAAAGGGGGACTTTAAGCCGCTCAGCCGTAGGGCGCGTCTCACGCGCCATAAGTTGGTGCGTAAGACGCACCCTACAGTTCCCATTTGCTTACTGGCGTGAGCTATTTTCATGTTTCGTTGTGGCCCACAGGCCATGGGCGGTTCGCTCAGAATGACATTTCGTAGCAAGATTGGGTTTTCCAATAGTTTCTAGCCATTCCCCCTGATTTTTCAGGGGCAGCCCAGGAATCCCAGCCGCCACCGCCGCGGCAAACTATAGGGGGAGCTACTGGAGAAAAACCCTCCGGCAGGAGTTGCAGACTACCCCGCGGGTCCTCTATTATATCAACGAGAAAGCGGCATGAGCCCAAAACCATCGAGGTGCAATAAATGACCATTGAATCCGACGCCTTGTCGTACCGCCGCCGTTATCGGGGGCTGATCGGGATCAAGAGCAAAATGCCCATCCGGGACACCTCGGTGTTAAGCCGGATCTACACCCCGGGGGTGGGCGCGGTGTGTAAAGAGATCGAACGCCATCCCATCTCGTCTTACAGCTTAACGTGCCGGGGCAATTCCATCGCCCTGATCTCCGACGGCAGCGCCATCTATGAATTTGGCAACGTCGGGGCTCTGGCGGCCCTGCCCAAGCTGGAAGCCAAGTCAGTGATCTATAAGACTTTCGCCAACGTGGACGCGGTGCCCATCGCCTTGAAGACCCAGGACCCGGATGAGATTGTGGAAATCGTCCGCACCCTGGCGCCCTCCTTTGGCGGCTTCTGCCTGGAAGGGATTGCCGCGCCCAAATGTTTCACGGTGGAGAGCCATATCCGGAAGGCGGTGCGGGTGGCGGTGTTGCACCATGAATTCCACGCCGCGGGGATCATCGTCCTGGCGGCGCTCACCAATGCCCTCAAGGTGGTGGGCAAAGAAATGGACCAGGTGCGGGTCGTCATCAACGGCGCCGGCGCCTCGGGCATCGGCGTGGCCAAGGGACTGCTGGTGGCCGGGCTTGATAATATCGTGATCTGCGACCGCCATGGGGCCCTTAGGGTCTATCGCCAGTTGGGGATGAATTGGGCCAAATCGGAAATCGCCCGGTTGGTGCGGCCCCAGGATGTCAAGGGCAGCCTGGCGGAGGTCATCAAGGGCGCCGACGTGTTCATTGGCCTCTCCGCCAAAGGTCTGGTGAGCCGGGAGATGATCGCCAGCATGGCCCCGGCCCCCATCGTCTTTGCCCTGGCCCTGCCGGAGCCGGAAATCAGCGAGGCGGAGGCCAAGGCCGGCGGGGCTGCGGTGGTGGCCACCGGGCTGGCCGACAGCGACAACCAGATCCGGTCCTCCCTGGTGACCCCGGGATTTTTCCGGGGTTGCCTGGACGTGGGGGCCAACCGGGTCAACGTCCAGATGTATCTGGCCGCGGCCCGGGCCCTGGCCGCCAT
>DASWLF010000514.1:0-7173 GCA_036396255.1 Desulfobaccales bacterium | reverse complement strand
GTTCCGGCGGGGCCACCAGCAGGGCGATCATCTGAGTTTTGGTCTTCTTTTCATACAGCTGCTTGGCGAAGGTGCTGGTATCGGCAAAATGCCCGCCGCCCATGATGGCGTCCACGGGCTGGGGAATCTTATTGATAAAGGGCGCGAAGTCCGTGGTGCCCGAATCATAACCCTCAAAGAGTGGGACCTTGTAGCCTTTGCTTTCCGCATATTTTTTCAGAGAGTTTACTACGTCAGTGGAGAACTTGTCTTTTTCATGGATGATGACGATGGTCTTGGCCTGGGGCGCCAGCTTGGCCAACAGGTCCACGGCTCCCGTCAGGTACCGGGAGGCCGGTGTATAGGTCTGATAGACGAGAGTGTAACCTTTCTTATAGGTGGAATCGGATGCGGCCCCGGTGGTGATCATAATCTTGTCTTTCTGCTGGGCGATGACCGCGGCCGCGTCCGTCAAACCGCTGCTGTAGGGGCTGATGAGGAAATCCGCTTTATCCGTGCTGATTAACTTGGTGTAGAGTTCCTGCACCCGTTCCTTCTTGCTTTCGTCGTCATAGAACTTGGCCGCGAACTTGACCACGGTGCCGTCGGCCAACTTGACGCCCCCGGCCGCATTTACCTGCTCCAACCACAGGTTCAGGCCGTTAATCTGCCGGATGGCCTCCACGTTGAGCTTGCCGGTCTGGGACGCGGTGAAGCCGATGACCACCGTCTGGGTTTTCGCCTCCGCCGCGGCTGCAGGCTGCATCAGGACGGCAAAGAGCACTCCGATAACTGATAGGCCGATGAGACATAATCCCAGGCGCTTCATAATACCTCCTTGATTCCGGAATTGGCCGTTAATCCCTTGAAACCCCTTAAGATACCGACGATATTCAAAGCCGGGTTTGATTGGATGTACTTATATACTTCATTTTTCATCATTTTTGCAAGAGAGAACATGTCCAAAATCTTGAGCAGGGCAGGTTGGTCCCGCCAGACCCGGATTCCGTGGCTCGCGGTGAGTCAGCGCAGATAGGGGCGGAGGGATTCGACCCCCTCCTTGAGGGAAAGCTGGCCTTGAAACGAGAAAGGCACCCGGATCAGCCCTCCCAGCACCTGGGACAACCGCACCCCACCCGCCAACTGGTAGCGGAGTTGTTGCTGTTGGTGTTTAAGGGCCCCGGGCAGCAGCCCCATCAAGGCCGGCAGGTTCACCACGATGGGAAACTCCGTGACGGTTTCCCCCAAAGGGGGCAGGTGCACCTCCCCCTGGCTGACTCCCTGGGCTACGCTGCGGCCTTCCAGCCCCAGATTATAATCGTAGCCCAAAACGCTCAGAGCTTGGGGGTTGGGGTTTTCCAGGCGCAGGCTGGCGAAGATGGGCCAGCCCGCACCAGTGGGCGCTCCCAGGGTTAGGCCCTGCAAGGTCACCTTGGGGGGCTTGATTTCTCCCTTGGCCAACTGCTGTACCCCGCAGCCGCCCAGAGCGCCGGCCAGCGCCCCCAGGGCCAGGAGCACCGCCACCGCCCTTGACCAGGTCATTTTCCGAGAACGGTCCGCCACCTTTTTCCACCACTAAGGGGAGGACCGGGGTCAATGGTGCCAGGCCCCGACCTACCCTGAAAGTCTCTCTCCGGTCTCTCCCCGTGAGCTGGGCGGGTTATTTGCCTCTGAGGCCGGCCACCGTGGCCGGGGTGACCGGCGAGGCCCGATTGGACCAGGCATGGCGGATGTAGGTCACCACCGCGGCTATCTGTTGGTCATCCAGTTTATCTTTCCAGGTCGGCATCTGACCCAGTTGTCCTTTCCGGCCGTTGAGAATGGTGGCGATAACCGGCTTGGGGTCCGCCACCACAAAGGGGTTACCGTTAAGGGCCGGGAAGGTGCCGGGAAGACCGGCGCCGTTGAGGCGGTGACAGGCGGCGCAGTTATCTCCAAAGATCTCTTGCCCTTGCTTTAACAACTCTTCCGGCCCCTGGGCCCGGACCATGCTCCCTAAGAGCATCAGGCCCAGAAAGATCATAATGATTATCATTTAGCTCCGGGTAGCCCCAGAGATGCTGCGGGAGTCAGTATGTTCTGGATGCCATAAGGATCTTTGAATTCGTCGCTGGGTACGAAGTTTAACCCCTTTACTCCCCGTTTTTGCAAGTACTTGGCCAGATCCAGGTTGACGTCCGCTGGCGGCTCCACCCCGGCCTTGGCCAGGGTCTGGCGCAGCAGGGCGGCGGATTTTTCCGCGAAGGCCACCGCGTCCCCACAAATGCGCCCGGCTTCCGTAGGGTTGTGGAAGCCCACGGAGTTTTCCGCCCCGATGTAATTCACCCGGTAAAAAGCCTCCAGATAGAGGTCCTTGGCTTTATCATACAGGCCCTTGTCGATGTTCTTGCCATCGGCCTGGGCCTTGTTGGCTATCTCAAAGAGTTTGGCCGCCACCGCAGTGGAGTAGCCGGCCCGGTTCAGTAGCGAGGTGGTGCGGTCCTGGGTGGTGAGCACCCTGGCCTTGAGCCAGTCGGCGGACTCGGCGTGGCACTGCTGGCAGGCTACCATCCCCTGGATCAGGGGGCTCCCCACGTTGTGGTTGGAAATCTTGTTCACCCCCACCCGTTCATACTGCATGTGGCAGTCGGCGCAGGAGACGTTGGCATTCCAATGGGTGCTGTTTCTGCTGTAAAATTCGTACTCCGGATGCCGGGAGAAGCCCACCTTGAAGCCGGTGACGTTTTGCTTCCACTCGAGATAGGCGGGGTCGCTCTTGAGAACCTTGATGATGTTTTCGATGGAGATGTCCCCTTCCTTGCTACCCTGCCAGGGGAAGAAGACGTCGATGGACTTCATGTCTTTGTCTTTCTTGATGATATAGGTGACGTGGCACTGGGCGCACACCAGGGACCGCTTCTCCTGGCGGGTGACGGTGGCGGGGTCCTTGCCCATATCGGCCAGGGCCTTGTTCAGGGTCCACCGGGACAGCTTCAGGTCCAGGGTCTTGTTGTCGTGGCAGTCGATGCACATCACCCCGGTGCGCTGAAACTGGGCCGGGATCTTGGCGTGCACGTCCACGTAAGGGTCTTTGAAATAATTCAGGCCCATCTCTTGCTGCAGCTTGGGGGCGAAGGGGCTCTTGCAGGTGAGGCAGACCCCGCCGGCTTTGAGCCGCGACGGATCGATCTCCAGCTGGTCGATGAGCATGTAAAAATGGCCCCGGATTTCGTTGTACTCCACCCCGAACCCCCAGCCGTTAAACAGCAGGGCCATGAAAGGGTATTCGCTCAGTTTGTCGAACTTTTCGCCGCCGGTCCAACCCTTGCGGTATTTGCTGAGACCCGGGGGGTTTGGGTCCTTGCTCTTGAGCCAGGAGTCGTACTCCAAAGGATACGCCTTGCCCCACACCGCGGGATCATATTCACCGTCGGGAATGGTCACCGTCTTCACCGGCTCCGACTTGGGGGGCGAACAGGCGCCCGTCAGCAAGATCGTCCCTGCCAGGACCGCGGCCCAGATAACATAGCTGGCTTTCCGTCTCATATGCTCTTCCATCCTCAAAAGTTATGGAGTCAGGGTCGCTATTGTCCCCGTGCGTTTATGGGAGATTTGCCGGTGGCAGTCCCAGCACCGGCGGTCTATGTTCACCCGGGCCACGATCTCGGCGTGGCAGCGCTGGCAATTCTCCGTCACCACCTGGGCGCCGTGCGCCGACAGGCGGATGTCGTCAGACACCATACCCGTGTGAAACTTCAGGGCATCCTTGACGCCGTCCAGGGTCTTCCACACCAGGTGGTTGGCAAAATTATTGTTGGGCAGGTGGCAATCGACGCACTTGATGCGGCTGTGGGACCCGGAGTGAAACCAGGCCTCGTATTGCGGCTGGAGCACGTGGCAACTGCCGCAGAACTCCGGGCTCTCGGACTTGGCATAGATGCCGGGGGGGCCAAAGGCCACAAAGCCGCCCGCGGCCCCGAGTATCAAGACCACGCCAAAGATATACAGAAGGATTTTCGGCTTTGCCAGCCTCATAGAGAAGGATGCTATGGGGTTTTGATGAACATAATGTCACTTCTTGGTTCAGTCAATCTCTCACCTGATATTTTTTATCCCATACTCTGTCGCTCAGAAATCGCCCCATTCTCCCGGAAGGCGTTTGCCTGGGCGGCGGGAAGGCGGTCCTTCTCGCCAGGCGCCCGGAGCCGCGCAGACCGATGGCGATCACCATACCGGCGGCGGCCGTCAGCCTGGAAACCTGCCCTTGACCTGGAAGCAGACCAGGCGCAAGGCCAAAGGCCTAAAGGGCCTCCCTTGGGAACGGTTAGCTGCCGCGAAAAGAAAGTTAGAAGTGATGGGAGTTAAATATCAATGTCGCGCGAGGTCAAGGGAGACCCCCAGGCTTTTGCAGGTTACTCCAGCCGGCGGCCAAACGCAATTATTTTTTTCGGAACTAGATCCGGAATGGCGGCTCCGCGAAAATCTGGCGGCAGATCTCCTCCCGGACTGCCATCAGGTTTTTCGGCGAACCGGTCCCGGGATAATCGTCAGCTAACTTCCGCCATGCCAGGGTCGCACCGGGAAGGAGCGCGGGCTTTTCCTTGATAAGGATCATTCCGCAAACAGGAGCGGCAGGCGGTCGGCCACCACCATTCCCTGGGGCGTGGTTATCAACCGGCCGTCCGCCACCCGCACCAGGCCGGTCCGGCGCAGCTCCGCCAGGACCGTCCGCCAGCGGGGCTGCGGCCGGAGCAGGTCGAGACTTACCCCTTCCCGGGTGCGAAACCCCAGGTACAGGGCCTCCAGGCGCAGCTGGGTGGGAGTCAGGGTTTCCTCCCCGGCCAGCGGCGCCTGGCCTGCCTTCAAGGATGAGCCATATTGCTCCACTGACGAAAAATTCCACCAGCGGCGGCCCCCGTCAAAGGAGTGGGCCCCGGCTCCCAGCCCCAGGTAAGGCTCATGCCGCCAGTACTTGCGGTTGTGGCGGCAGCAGTACTCTTCCTCCCGGGCGAAGTTGGAGACTTCGTAGTGAAGGTAGCCCCGCTCCACCAGGAACCTGGAGGTGAGCAGGAAAAAGGCCCGTTCCTCCTCCTCTTCCAGGGGGGTAATCTCTCCCCGGGCCGCCCGACGCCCCAGGGGGGTGTCCGGGGCCAGGGTCAGCTGGTAGCAGGAGAGATGTTCGGGGTGGAACTCCAGGACCTGCTCCAGGGAATGGAGCCAGGCCTCCTGTGTCTGCCCCGGCAGGCCGTACATGAGATCCACCCCCAGGTTGCCAAACCCCACGGCCCGGGCCAGTTCCAGGGCCCGCCGGGCCTGCCGGGCCGTGTGGCGCCGCCCCAGGAAGCGCAGCTCCGCCTCGTCCAGGGACTGGACCCCCAGGCTCAGGCGGTTGACCCCCAGGTCCTGGAGCAGGCGCAGCTTCTCCGGCGTCACATCGTCCGGATTGGCTTCCAGGGTGATTTCGGCATCCGGCAGCAAGCGAAAATGCCGCCGCAGATTTTTCATAAGGGTGACAAGCTGGGCATTTGTGAGCAAAGAGGGGGTGCCGCCCCCCAGGTAAAGAGTGTCAAACGGGCCAAGGGCTTCCCGGTACCGGTGCGCCTCCTGTTCCAGGGCCTTTAAGTATGCGGGGATTAAGTTCACTTCGGGAATGGAGTAAAAATCGCAGTACGGGCATTTGGACTGGCAGAAGGGGACATGGATGTAGAGGCCGGGAGAATGAGTTAGGGACATGCGAAACTTTTCTGCCTCAGGTTGGCCGGATTTTCTCTATCTAATGCCCAACGCAAAGGATTTGTTACGATATATTCTCTGATTTGTTCCAACGATTCATCCTTACGAATTACATGGTCATAATAATTCCGTTGCCAAACAGATGTTCCAGATGTGTTGCGATGTTCATTAATTTTTCGGGAGGAGAAGGTCTTGAATGCCCTGATAATTTCAGGCAATGCAAAGCAATGGTAGCTGGAAACTGTAGGGGCGGGTTTCAAACCCGCCCCTACATCTTTTAAGAAGATAATTCCATGGATATGATTTGGCATTATCACAAAGACATCCAATTCTACATTATGATAGTGTTCTGGTAATTCTAACCAAGATAGCCGAACGATCTCGCCATAGTGATTCAGAATCATCCTATCATTGTCGATTTCGCCGAGAAAACAGGAACGATTTTTAGTGCATATTGTGATGAAATATCCGCCAGGCTTCGAGTAATCATATTCCTTTAAACGAGTCAAACGGCGATGACGAAGTCTTTGCTTAAATTCCATCGTCCTTTTGATGGCCTCATTATATTAAAGCTTTTATTTCTGATTCGTAATTAAGCCCCAATTGTTTTTGAATCTTTCCAAATTTTTGGGATTTACAGCAGTATGGGTTGAGTTAGCATTCCTGGGGCGCACTCCATTTTTTCCTAGCAAATATTGACTATAACCATCCAAGATAATTTCTTGTAACTCTCTAAAACGAAATATGTAGAAGTCATCATTGCCTTGATGAAGAAGCCTTACAAAAATACATATCAAATCAGGATTAGAAAGACTTGTTTTATCGATAACTCTTTGAACGCCTTTATCTATATCAATATTTATAAATTTTTTCGCATCTAACTGCCAGGCCCCGCCCCGTATCGTTTTGACTTGAATTGGAATTGTTTCAAACCTTTCATTGGTTGCTATTATGTCAAAATCCGGCACGTTTCCAGTAAATGTCGTTGCAATCAACCCCCTACGACATAACTCAGCTGCAACAAGATACTCGCCTATTTGTTTCGTAAGCTGATTTTTTCTACCTGAAGCCATGACCAGTACTCCTTTATTCCCTTCTTAAAAACTGACCCCTGACCCCTGACCCCTAACCCCTGATCTCTATTCATTCTCCGTCTTCAGCACCGCCACGAAGGCGCTCTGGGGGATTTGCACTGCGCCCACCATCTTCATGCGTTTCTTGCCGGCCCGCTGTTTTTCCAGGAGTTTGCGTTTCCGGGTGATGTCGCCGCCGTAGCACTTGGCGGTGACGTCCTTGCGAAAGGCCGAAATGGTGGAGCGGGAGATGATCTGGCCGCCGATGGCCCCCTGGATGGCGATCTTGAACTGCTGCCGGGGGATCTCGTCCTTGAGGCGGTCGCAGACCCTGACCCCCCACTCCCGGGCACGGTCCTGGTGGACGATCATGGACAGGGCGTCCAGTTTCTCGCGGTTCACCAGGATA
>DASWLF010000513.1:0-6870 GCA_036396255.1 Desulfobaccales bacterium | reverse complement strand
CTGCCCCCACTGCCGCACCACCCTGCCCTGGCGTGACAATCTGCCGCTCCTCAGCTACCTTTGGCTGGGCGGCCGCTGCCGTTTCTGCGGGGCCCCCATCTCCAGGCGCTACCCGCTGGTGGAACTGGCAGGTGGGGTCCTGGCCGCGGCTCTGTGGTGGCGGTTCCCCGCCAGCCCGGTGCTCCTGGCTTATGGGCCCTTTTGCGGGGCCCTGTTGGCCCTCAGCGCCATCGACCTGGAGCACCGCCTCCTCCCCGACGCCGTCACCCTGCCGGGCATCGCCCTGGGGTTGGCCCTGGCCCTGGTCTTGCCGCATCTCACCTTTCTGGAGGCCGCGGCCGGGGCCGCGGCGGGAGGCGCCCTGTTTTACGGGATTGGCTGGGTTTATCAAAGGCTCACCGGCCGGAAGGGCATGGGGGGAGGCGACGCCAAGCTGCTGGCCTTCATCGGCGCCTTCCTGGGGCTGCAGTCTCTGCCCTTCGTGATCTTCATCAGCGCCGCGCTGGGCACCCTGGCGGGCTTCGGCGTGGTCCTCGCCACCGGCAACTGGCGGGAGGGCGGCTGGCGGACGGCCGCCATCCCCTACGGTCCTTTTCTGGCCGTGGCCGCGGTGGTATATCTTTTAGGGCACCGGGAACTTTCCCGGTTACTGTGGGGGGGGAATTAACCGCCCGGAGCCGGGCTTCGTTAGTGGGGGCAGAGAAAAAGACTGGGGCGGGTGGTGCACCCGCCCCTCAAATTATTCTTATTTAAAGATGCCCGGCCGATCGTACCTGGGGTCGCTTTTGCCCATGGGCCGGCAGAAGGTCCAGCCCCCCGGGTCGCCCACCAGGCCCCGGGCCGAGGTGCCGACACTGCCGGAGGGGATGCTGAAGGGCAGGGTGGCGATAAACAACCCGGTGCCGAGAAGGGTGGTAGCCAGCCCCACAGGACGCCCGATGAGGGCGTCGGCCCCCACGGCCACGGAGGTGGGGGGGCCGGTGGAGGGCACATAAAAACCCCGTTCCGCTTTTTCCAGGCTGTAGGGCATCTCCCCGGCGACGCCCAGGCTCCCCCAGGTCACCACCAGCATTATGGTCAAGATTACCACCGGCAGTCTGCGCCTCATGGTGGTCCCTCCTTTGGCGCTCACGGATGGCTTTAAATTACTTACCTTTTTGCCTGATACCATACTCTGCTTCTTAAATCAAGCTTAATAAGTGTGGGGAGCCGCTTCCGGCGGTCTCTGGATCTCCCGGTGCTGGGGCGAAGGCTCTTCCAGGCCGACCTTCTCCTTCATGTCGTGGGTGATCCGGGCCCCTTCCTCTAAATTAGTGATAATATGTGGAGTAATCAAGACCAGGAGTTCGGTTTTTTGCTTGCTCACCCCCTCGGAGCCGAACAAGGGGCCCAAAAGCGGCAACTTCCGCAGCCCGGGAATGCCGGCCGAGGTGAGGGTGCGGTCCTCCCGGATCAGCCCGCCCAGGACCACGGTCTGGTTGTCCCCGGTGATGAGCTGGGTCTTGGCCTGGCGCACCGTGAAGGTGGGGGTGCCGCCCACCCCGGTGGTGGTGCCTTTGGCGTCGCTCACTTCCTGGGAGATCTCCAGGGTCACCAGGCCCCTGGCGTTGATCTGCGGTTTCACCGATAAGATGATGCCGGTGTTGCGGTACTGCACCGTGGAGGTCTGAAACGAGGTGGCCTGGCTGATGAGGGGCACCGACGATGAGGTTAAGATGGGCACCTCTTCGCCGATCATGATCTTGGCTTCCTGGTTGTTGGCCGCCATGATGTGGGGCGAAGCCAGAATGTTCACCTTGCCCTGGGACGCCAGCAGGTTGATGAGGCCTCTAAGCTTGTTGACCGTGTCCAGAGCCACGAAGGTAAAGCCACTTGCGGTGGTAAAAAAGGCCGAGGCCGCGGAATCCACCGTCACCCCCTGAACGGTGGTCGGCGCCGTGGAAACAGTCCCAGTTTGACCGGCAGGACCAGTAACAGTTGTTTGTTGACCCCCTGCCACCAATAGCCCGCTGGGGGTTGTCCCTCCCGTGGTGGTGCCGGTGGAGGTGGCGGGGGCGGCGGGGACCGCACCCAACAGAAACTCGATGCCGTATTTGAGTTCGTCGGTGAGGCGGACTTCGGCTATCAGGACTTCGTTGAGCACTTGCCGGGGCATGATGTCCAGCTCTTTGAGGATCCGGGAGATGATGTTCCATTCATGGGGCGGGGCCACCACCACCAGGAGGTTGTTTTCCTCGTCGGGGATGATCCGCACCCCTTCCTTGGGAGCCGCTCCCGGGGCTCCGGCCCCGGCTACGGCCCGTTCCTTCAATGCCGGCGCCCCTGCGGCCTCAGCGCCCGGGGCAGCTTGCGGCTGCAGGCCGCCGGCGCCCAAACCCGTCGTTCCCGTGGTGGTGCCCACGCCGCCCATGCCGGTGGTGGTCCGCTGGGCGCCGCCCATGCCCCCGGTCCCGCCGAAGGCTGAAGCCCCAAAGGCCGGGGCCGCTTCGGGTTTGGTCTCCTTGACGGTGGGCGCGGCCGCCGTCCCGCCGTACACCTGGGTCAGGATGTTGGCCAGGTTTTTGGCCCTGTAATTCACCACGTTATAGACGTGGATGTTGGCCAGCAGATCGGTTTTCATGTCCAGCTGTTTCGTCCAGTAGAGGGCGCGCTCCATGAGCCCCGGTGAACTTGCCAGGATCATCACCGAATTGATGCGGCTCACGGGCAGGAAGCCCACCCCGAATTTGCCTTTTTCCTTCTGGGCCAGGGTGCCGTAAGCCGAAAAGATGGTCTCCATCTCGGTGATAATTTCCTTGGGGTCGGTGTTGTGCACCTTGATGATGCGCACCAGGGTCTGGGCCAGGGCCCGGGTGTCCACCAGGTGGATCAGTTGCAGCAATTTATCCAGGTTGTCGGGACTGTCCACCAGGATGAGGGCGTTGTGGGCCGTCTCCCCGAGGTTGCCTCCCGCTGAGAGCAGCGGCTTCAGCACCGACACCATCTCCTTGGCCGCGGTCTGCTCCAGAAAGACCACCTGGGCCCTCATGCCCGGGGGGACCGGGCCGCTGATGTGAACGGGCAAAGCCCGGGTGGCGGCCTTGTCCAGGGGCACGATTTTGTAAAGCTCGGGCCCCTTGATCAGAACGGCCCCGTTGATGGCCAACAGGGTCTCCATGATGGACATGAGGTCGCTCTGGGTCAGGTTGCCGGTGGCCCGCACGTTGACCGTGCCTTTGACCTTGGGATCGATGGAGTAATTTATCCCCATGGTGTCGGCCAGGACCCGAACGGCCTCCACCAGGTCGGCATTTTTCAGGTTGAGGTCGATGGGATAGACCTTTTCCCCTTTCTTGGGGACGCGGCGGCTGGTGGGGATCTCCTTCAGGCGGGCGGCGTAGCGCTCCATCCCCCGTTCGTCGCCAAAGGTATCTCCCGTGGGAGGCCTCTTCTCTTTGGGGGCGTACTTTGATTCCGGTTTCACCGGCGCAGTGGAGACCCGCACCGGCACTTGCCGGATTAGGGGCGGGGAGGGCGTCGTCACCTGGGCCGGGGCGCACCCCATTAACCCCGCGATTAAGCAGAAGGTCAAAATGCCCGGGAGCCACCCCGCTTTCAAGTGCTCCCCCTCCGCCATCCCGGAGTAACCTTGCATCGTCTTCACCGTGCCTCTATTCATCAGGGAAATTCAAGGTTTTTTTGCCGTCTTTACCTTGGAATACCACACCCTCACTGGAAATTTCCACTACTTTATAGCCGCCCCATTCCTCTCCCAGGCGCACTACCTCGACCTGCGGCTCGGTGCGGCCCCGGGGGGTGGTTTGTTCGCCGATCATGGCCGCCCTCTCGTCGCCGATGATGATGGTGCCCAGGAGCTTGCGGCCTTCCAGGCTATCCTGCTTGGCAGTTTGCGTCCCCGAATCAGGGCCGGTGCGGTCCTGGCTGAAGAGATTTTTGGCCGCCACCACCCGGAAGCCGCTCAAGGGCTGGGTGTCCCGCAAAATGGGCGCCTTGGGCATCTCCGGCCCCTTGCCGGCCCGGGACAGGGCCGGGCTTTCCCCGCCTCCCCACCACACCTGGATGATGGCCGCCAGCAACAGGCAATTGGCCGCCACCAGCAAAATATGCCAGAAATTGATGTCGCGGCGCCAGTTCAACTGGGCACCCCCTTCTTGATCACCCCGGAGACCACCAGGTTGACCTGCAAGGGCTTTTCGACCTTGTCCCCCGCCATCCAGCGGGGGGCGTTAATCTCCAGGTCCGGAATGAAAAGCAACTTTTTATGATGCTCCAGGTGATAGAGGATAGTCAACAACTGACGCACATTTCCCGAGAGCTGCACCTGCACGGGCACCTCCAGGTAGGAGCCGGCCTCCCGGGGAGGCAGGACCTTGGTGCTGGTCAACTGCACCTCGTGCTCCCGGGTGAGATTTTTCAGGATCTCCTGGAGTTCGGCCGAGGCCACCGCCGCCCCGGAGCCGGAGAGAAATTGGCTTTCGGTGCGGTTCAGGGCGGCTTTCATGGCCTGGTTGGCTTCCAGCACCCGGGCCTTGCTCTGGATCAGGCTCTGGTACTTGGCCAGCAGCAGGCGCTGCCGGGACAGCTCCTGGCTCCAGGAATCTTCCAGGGCCCAAAGGGGGCTGATCACCACCAGGTACACCAGGAGCAGTACCAGCACTCCACCCAGCAGCCAGGTCAGGCGCCGCTGCTGGGGGGTGAGCTTCTCAAGAACCTGGTTCCAGGCCTTTAATTTCTGCTTTAATTTTAAAATGTTCGAGTTTGTTGGCATCGGTGACAATGGGTGAGGCAAATTCGGTTTTTTGGAGCCAGCCGGATTTCTCCAGCAGGGGGATGAGATCGGAAGCCGACCTGGACATCCCGCTGATATCTAAAGTCTGCTTGCTCAGGCGCAGATTAAACAGCCAGGTGTTATCCGGAATGAGGGTGGTCAAGTCCTTCAAAACCCGGAGTTTGTCGGGGGATTGGCCCACCTTGCGCAAGCTTTCCATCTGCTTGGCCAGGGCCCGGCTCTCCTCCAACTGGCGCTCCACCTGCTTGGCCTCGGGGGCCAGGGCCGCTATCTGGCGGTTTACCTGGTAGAGGACGATGCGCTGGTGGATCAGGGCGCTCCCGCCCCAGACCAGGCAGAGTCCCAGAAAGACCAGGAGGAGCATTTTGGCCAAGGAAAATCTGCCGAAATCGGCGGCGGCCCGCTCCGCCGCGGGTAACAGGTTGGTCCCCAGGGGCACTTTCCCCAGGCTCCGCAGGGCGGCGCCCAAGGCCGGCAGAACCCCGGGCAGCTCGGTTTCCGGCGGCAGCCCCTCTATGGGGAACAGGCTGGGGTAGACTATTTCCAAGCCCCGCTGCCGGCCCATGGTGGGGGCATCGAATCCCGCCCCCCCGCTGCCATAGAGGCACAGGGCTTTGGGCTCCCCGGCCACGCCCCCCAGGCGGTCCAGCTCAACCTTGAGAATGTTGGCAAGCTCCCGGGGCGGCAGATTGCTTCTCTGGATGAAGGACCTCAGGGTCTGACCCTGAATGTGGCTCAGCTGGAAGGCGCCGGGCGCACAATGCAGCAGCAGCCAGGAATTGGGCAGTTTCCCTGCCAGCCCCGCGAAGGCATTGGCCACCGCGGTGGGCCCCAACTCCAGGGACATGGGCTGCAAGCCCACCTTGCTCAGGAGGTGGAGGCAGGCCTCCACCGGCCCCCGGGGCAAAGCCATCAACATCAGGTGAATCTCGTTTTCCGTTTCCCCCAGCACCTGAAAATCAAAATAGAGCTTGTCCGCCGGCAGGGGAAGAAAGCGGTCCATTTCGTAGGCCACCACCTGCGTCAGATTCTCGGCGGCGGCCCGGGGGAGGGCGGCTTGACGGCAGAAACCCATCTCAGGGCTCACCGCCAGGCTCACCGGGCAGAAATCCAGCCCCCAGTCGGCAACGATCTCTTGCAGCCTGGGAGCCAAATCCGCCATCTCGCCCTCCTCCAGGGGCAGGAAAGTCACGTGCTGGGCCTGCAGCCCGGAGAAGTTTTTTTGCAGGTGGACCAGGGTGAGGCCGGTCCCATTCAGATAAACCCCCAAGCCGTGGGTTCCGGCCAGGAGGGAGGCGGACAGCTGGTCCCATAAGGCGTTTAGTTTCCAATTCACTTTCATGTTCTTTTCCAACTTGGGGCAGCGTCTAATTCTCCCAAGTTTTTGTTTGGGGCGCAAGTCAGGTCGGTTATCTTTTAATTAGGTCAAACCCTCAATGGAATATCTTGTCAGTACCCCCCGGGTAGGACCACCAGCAGCCCAAGTTTTACCCGGGAAAGCTATCCATCCAGGCGATGATTTCCCAGGGTTCGCCCGCGGAGAACTCCACCCGCACCACCGCCTCAATGGTATGCCGTCCTTTGTGCTTATTTACCATACCGGTAGATTTAATTGTAAAAAAAGGTGAACTATGGAAAGCCAGCATTTGGTGCTGGGCCAGCCGGGGATCAGTACTCAACTGGGAGATTTCCTGGAAATTGCGAAACGGCATGGTTCGGCGTGTGGCAATGATGGTCTGGCAGACTTCCGGAGCCAGCCCCATGGCCAGCAGCACTTGCAACGGCGCGGTGTTGACATTTACTCCCGGGGACACCGCATGCACCGTGAGCCACTGGCACAGGCGGGGGATCAGGGGGCTGTTTTCAAAACCCCGCACCCAGGCAAGCTCGGTAACCGCTTCAAAGTTACTGTTTTTGGCCACATAGGGCGGGTCCAGGCTGAGGTAGTAGTCGCTTTTGGCCCCATAGGGTCGGGGGGCATCGCCGCGGCTCCGCCAATCCTGGATGGAATCCACCATGGTCCGCACTTTTTCGGGAGAGAACCCCAGAACCGTAAACAGGTTTAACAAAATCTCCTCCGG
>DASWLF010000512.1:0-2402 GCA_036396255.1 Desulfobaccales bacterium | reverse complement strand
CCCTCAATAATTTTTCTTTGTAAATTAAAATAACGCAGACTTGAGAAGATGCTTCATTCTGTCCAATTCAAGCACAGAGAGGCTGAAAAATCAAGGGGTTGGCTGGGTATTGGCGGGAGCGCTACTCTTCCAAAATCACGTTGTTGGGGACCACCACCACGCCGTTCTCGGTGACGTGAAAGCGCTGGGCGTCGGCCTGGCAGTGGTGGCCGATGGCGAACCCCGGCGGCACCTTGACCCCGTCTTCGATGATGGTCTGGCGCACTTTGGCGCCGGCGCCGATCTCCACCCCGTCCCAGAGGATGCACTCGTCCACCAGGGCCCCGGGGCCCACCTTGACCCGGGGCGACAGCACCGAACGGCGCACCGTCCCGGCGATGACGCAGCCGGAAGCGATGAGGGAGTCGTCCACACTCACCGGGGCACCCGCAGAGACATATTTGCTGGGCGGCAGGATCTGGGGGCGGTTCCGCATGGGCCAGTCGGCGTCAAAGAGCTCAAAGGTGGGCTCGGGGCCCAGCAGGTCCTGATGGGCCCTGAAGTAGGCGTCCAGGAGGCCGATGTCCCGCCAGTACTGGGGGCGGCCCGCGGCGTCCTGGAAGTTGAAGGCGAAAATTTTTTTGCGCCCCACCATCTGGGGAATGATGTCCTTGCCGAAGTCGTGGCTGGATGCCTTTTTCTTGGCGTCCCGGATGATTTCCTCCACCAGCACTTCGGCCCGGAAGATATAGACGCCCATGGACACCAGGGAGAAGTCCGGGTTGTCCGGGATGCCGGGGGGCTCGGCGGGCTTCTCCAGGAAGTCCTCCACCGCCGCGGCCTCGTTGATCTTGAGGATGCCGAAGGAGCTGCCTTCGGCCCGGGGCACCGGCACCGCGGCCACGGTCATGTCGGAGTCCCGGGAGAGATGGAAGTCCAGCATCTCCAGGTAGTTCATCTTGTAGACGTGGTCGCCGGAGAGGATCAGGACCTCCCGGGGGCGCTCGTGCTGCAGCAGGTTGAGGTTCTGGTAGATGCAGTCGGACGTGCCCCGGTACCAGCGGCTGGTGTGAATCTGCTGGGGCGGGATGGAATAGATGAACTCGTTCAGGTCCGGGTGCATGACGTCCCAGGCCAGGCGCAGGTGGTGGTCCAGGGAAAAACTGCCGTACTGGCTGAGCACGTAAATGCGCCGGATGCCGGAGTTGATGCAGTTGGACAGGGTGAAGTCGATGATGCGGTAAATGCTGCCGAAGGTGATAACCGGCTTGGCCTTGTCCCGGGTCAGGGGGAAGAGGCGCTCCCCTTTGCCGCCGGCCATGATGATGGTGGTGAGCTTTTTCAGAACATCCATTATTTCGCCAGCAGTTCCTGGATCTTGTCCTTGAGTTCCGTCAGGTCCGAGGATTTCACCACGTAGGCGTCCGCGGCCCAGCTCATGAAGCTCTCTTGATATTGGGTGTAGGCGGTGTTCAGGATGACCGGCAAGCCCTCTTTCAGCCCCAGGATGCGCGGCAGGGCCTCCAGACCGTCCATGCCGGGCATGCGGATGTCCAGGATCACCAGATCCATAGGCTCGGCCTCCACCATCTTCAGAGCGTCCCGGGCATTGGTGGCGCTGAGGACGTTATAGCCTTCGTCGGTGAGCTCTTCGGTAAGGAGGGTGCGAATGGCCTCGTCGTCATCCACCACCAGGATGGTTTTCATTAAGGACCTCTCCCGTCGTGACACTAATTGTTTTAAATATAAGCCCGTTACCGATGCAGGGCAACCTTAGAGCAAAAAAAATCGGCCCCCGGAAGTTTAGAAGCCTAAGCCCCGGGAGGCGGCTGCCAGCGCTCCCCGAGAAACAGGGGCAATTCCGCGGCGCAGATGGGGCCCGGAACTATCTCCCAGCCGGTGTAATGGGCCAGCTCCTGCCTGAGGGGCGCCAGGACCCCGGGGATGATGAGGCGGTGATGGTTCAGCCGCGGGGCCAGCTGGTGGGCCGTCAGGGACTGGTCCAGGCGCTGGGGGGTGAAGCTGCGGTAGATCATGGACATGTCCACCGTATCGCCCCGGCAGTCCACCAGCAGCAAGTAAAAGGGGCTGACGGTGAGGGCCAGGAGCCCGGTGAGCACCGTTAAGGTGAACTCGCTGTTGCCCGTGACCAGCACCGGGGAGCCGGCGTCGGGTTCGTTGATTTCGAAGAGATCCGGGGGCACCGGCCGGGGCAGCTCCAGGGACGGCACCGGGGGCAACACCTCCGGGGCCCGCAAGGCCAGGGAGAGGGCGTAGCGTTTCCGGGGACTGAGGCCGGGGCAATCATCCAGGCGCAGCCCGCCTGCCTGGAGGGCGGCGATAAACTCCCGGCAACCGGGGGCGCCGGCGCCCCGACACTCCTCCGGAGTCAGATAGGGGGCCAGGTCGATCTTGTCGATATA
>DASWLF010000511.1:0-9265 GCA_036396255.1 Desulfobaccales bacterium | reverse complement strand
CCGCGGCCACTTTTTCCTTCAGGTAAGCCACCAGCGGCGGTTTAGGGGACAGGTCCAGCAGTTTGCGCCAGTAGACCACGGCCTCTTTGGAGTCCCCCGCCTTCTCATAGAGCAGGGCCAGGCGCTGCATCACCTCGCCTTGAAAAGCTCCGGTACTCTGCTCCGCCACCGGCCTGAGGGCGGCCGCGGCCTTTTTGAAGTCCCCCATACCTTCGTAACAGTAGCTCAGGCTCTCGGAAATGAGGGCCTGCCAGCCGGGGGCCCCGCCCTGGAGGAGTGACTCGTAGGTCCCGGCGGCCTCGGCATAATTTTTCATCCGGTACAGCAAGTTGGCCCGCAGCAGTTCCGCCTCGAAAGCCGCCTTGGCGCCGGGATACTTGGCCACCAGTTCCTTGAGGGCCTTGGCGTTCTCGGGGTTGGCCTCGGTCATCCTGGGCCGCATCTGAACCAACTCGGCGGCGGCCCGGTCCTCCCGGGCGGCCTGCATCCTGCGGTTTACCCCCCAGACCGCCACGACCGTCACCAGCACCACGGCCCCCACGGCCAGCCACTGCCACCAGCGTTTGGCGGACGTAAGCCAACGCTGGACCAGGTTTAAGACTTCTTCGGGGTCCTCCAGCACCAACCGGCGCCGGGAACTGAACTTGGCCATGGATATCTCCTGAGGTGAAGATAGTTTTTAGTTTTTGGTTTTCGGTTTTCGATTTTTTGCCGCCAAGTCGCGGGCCAGTTCCTGGCCCCGGGGGCCATGGCCGATGAAGGTGAGGGTCCGCTGGTTTTCTCCGGTAATGGCAAGAAGCACCTCCAGGTAATCTCCGGGAAGCAGGGGGGCAAGCCTTTCGGCCCACTCCACCGCCACCACCTGGGAGCCGGCGAGATACTCTTCCAGGTCCGGCAAGAACTCCGGCGGCAGGTCCTCCAGGCGGTACAGGTCCAGGTGGATCAGAGGGAGGCGGCCGCCGGGGTATTCGTGGGCCAGGGTGAAGCTGGGGCTGGCCACCGGCACTTCCGGGGGCACCCCCAGCCCCTGGGCCAGGCCGTGAACGAACTCCGTCTTGCCGCTGCCCAGTTCGCCGGTGAGGGCCACCAGATCGCCGGGACCCAGGCGGGCGCCCAGGCGGGCGGCCAGGGTCCGGGTCTCCTGGGGGCTATGGCTGATCCGGACGTACAGCCTCACCGGTTGGCTTTCCCAGGGCCCGGATGATATCTATCTTGCCGATGATGCCCACGATTTTCCCCCCCTCCAGCACCGGCAGGGTGTGCACCTTCTGTTTGGCCATGAGGGCGGCGACCTGAGGCACCGGCGTCTCCGGGCTCACGGTGACCGGCTTGGGGCTCATGACCTCCCCCACGGTGGCGCCCAGCATCTTCTCCACCCTTTTTAGCAGTTGGGAGGGGATTTGCAGGTAGATATGGAAGTCCAGGATGTTGATGGCCGGGGGTAACTCCAGCTCCCGAGCCCGCTCCACCAGGTCGCTCTGGGTGACGATGCCCACCAGGCGGCCGTCTTCATCCACCACCGGCACCCCGCCGATCTTGCGGTTCTCCAGGGTCCTGGAGAGCTCTGCAATGGGGGTCTCCGGCGAGGCGGTGATGACCTCCCGGGTCATGATATCACGCGCTTGTAGCATATGCCTTCCTCTGCCAGGGGAATCAGGCCCTGGGTGAATTCCGCCACCACTTCAGGAAATACCGCCACCAGGTCACCGGCCATCATACTGCGGGGGCCGTACTGCGCCGCCCAGAAATCCGCGGCCAGGCCGTGGAGGTAGACCCCCAGCCGGGCCGCGTCCCAGGGGGCCAGCCCCTGGGCCAGGAAGCCGCCGATGAGGCCGGTGAGGACGTCCCCGGTGCCGCCGCTGGCCAGGGCCGGATTGCCGGTGGCATTGAGGCTGGCGCGGCCGTCGGGGGCCGCCACCACCGTCTGGGCCCCTTTCAGGACCAGGATCACCCCCAGGCGGGCCGCGGTCTCCCGGGCCATCTCCAGGCGGTGCGCCTGCACCTCCTGGGGGGATACGCCCACCAGGCGGGCCATCTCCCCGGGGTGGGGAGTGAGGATCCGGGGGCCCGCGGCCGACCAAGCGGACCGGTCCGCGGCCAGGGCGTTGACCCCGTCGGCGTCCACCACCATGGGCTGGGGCAAATGCCGCACCAGGTGCCGCACCAGTTCCTGGGTCTCCGGATGGGTCCCCAGTCCCGGCCCCAGGGCCACGGCGCTCTTGGGGTCCAGGAACTCGCCGATGGGCTTCAGGGCCCCTCTTCCCAGGGCCCGGGCCCCTGGCGCCTGGGGCAGGGGCAGGGTCATGGCCTCGGTGAGCTTCGCCTCCAGGATGTCGTTGAGGCTCTCCGGGATCCCCAGGGTCACCAGGCCGGCCCCGGCCCTGAGGGCCCCTTCGGCGGTGAGAACGGCGGCGCCGGTCTTGCCTTGGGAGCCGGCCAGCACCAGGAGGTGGCCGTACGTGCCCTTGTGACTGCCGAAGGGCCGGGCCGGCAGGAGCTCCCGCAGCTCCCCGGCCTCGGCCAGCTCCAGCGGCGTCTCCCGGGCCAGGGCCGGGGGAATGCTGATATCCACCTGCCAGAGGCGGCCCACATAATCCCTTCCTGCCGCCACCAGTTGCCCGATCTTGGGCCACCCAAAGGTGACGGTCACCTGGGCCTTAAGGGCCACCCCCAGGACCTCGCCGGTGTCCGCCGACAGCCCGGTGGGGAGATCCACCGCCAGCACCGGGGCCCGGAGCTGGCTGACCTTGGCGATGAGGGTGGCCATCAGGCCCTGCACCGGCTGGTCCAGGCCGGTGCCCAACAGGGCGTCCACCATGAGGGCGGCCCGGGCCAGCCGGTGCAGCATGGGGTTCAGGTCGTCCGCCGTCAGGACCTCCACCACCTCCACTCCCTGACGGTCCAGGATCTCCAGGTTGACCCGGGCGTCGCCGCGCACCTGGTCCCGCTGACCCAGGAGGAACACCACCACCGGCAGACCATCGCCCGCCAGATAGCGGGCCACCACGAAGCCGTCGCCGCCGTTGTTGCCCCTGCCGGCCAGCACCGCCACTTCCCCCGCCAGGTCGGGGAATTCCCGCCTGAGGATCTGGTAGGTGCTGCGTCCGGCGTTCTCCATGAGGACCAGGGAGGGGATGCCCACCTCTTCAATGGCCCGTCGATCCAGTTCTCGCATCTGGGCGGCGGTTACCAGTTTCATAGTCATTACCCGGGGCTGGCGAATTTACGGGTAAGATAACACACCCAGGCCGGTAAATCCAGTTTGGCCAGGTCCTGGCGAACAAGAAAGGCGCCGGTGGGACCCAAGCCGGCATATTTGTTGAAGGGTCCGGTGATTGTCGCGGGAGGGGCCTACGGTGCCTTAACCCTGGGCGGTTTAACCGGCCTATGGAATTACCGGCTGAAGGAATATCGTGGCTGAATGGCGAATCGCACCGGGGGCCCAATCATATGTTGACTCCACGACTTCGGATTGGTAAATTTTAATAGTTAACCTAATTGCCAATTATCAGAGTTTGTGTGATTGTAATTATCGATTATCAGGCCGGCAATCTCACCAGCGTGGTCAGGTCCTTCCGGGCCTTGGGAGTTGAGGGGGAGGTAACCGCAGATCCAGCCGCGGTGGCAGCCGCCGCCCGCATCGTCTTTCCCGGGGTGGGGGCCGCAGGCAAGGCCATGGCCATCCTCCGGGAACTGGGTCTGGATCAGGCCTTAAAGCACTCCTTTCAGCGGGGCGTTCCCATTCTGGGGATTTGCCTGGGGGCGCAAATCATCCTGGAGCACAGTGAGGAGAACGACACCCCTTGCCTGGGTTTGCTCCCGGGGCGGACCCGGGCCCTGCCCCGGCAGCCGCATCTGAAGATTCCCCACATGGGGTGGAATAAAGTCCGCTTCCTCAGGCCGCACCCGGTGTTTACCGGACTGCCGCAGGCGGCGGAATATTATTTTGTCCACAGTTACTACCCGGACCCGGCGGAGAAAGCCATGGTGCTGGGGGTCACGGAGCATGGGGGGGAGTTTCCCAGCGCCCTGGGATGGCGCAACCTGGTGGGCACCCAATTTCACCCGGAGAAAAGCGGCCGCTTCGGCCTCACCATCCTGGAAAACTTCCTGGCCTGGGACGGTTCCCATGTTGAGTAAGAGGATCATCCCCTGCCTGGACGTCCGGGACGGGCGGACCACCAAGGGCATCAAGTTTTTAAACAACCTGGACATCGGCGACCCGGTGGCCATGGCCCGGCTGTACTACGAGACCGGGGCCGACGAGCTGGTGTTCTATGACATCACCGCCTCCAGCGACCGGCGGGATATCATGATCGAAGTGGTGCGCCGGGTGGCCGCGGCCATCTTTATTCCGTTTTCCGTGGGCGGCGGCATCCGCAATCTGGCGGACATGCGGGCCGTGCTCCTGGCCGGGGCCGAAAAGGTGAGCGTCAACACCGCGGCCATCCAAAACCCCGGCCTCATCACCGAAGGGGCCAGGGCCTTTGGCAGCCAGTGCATCGTCCTGGGAATGGACGTCAAGAAAGTTTCCCCCACGGCCGCCATCCCCTCGGGTTACGAGATGGTGATCCACGGGGGCCGCACCCCCATGGGCCTGGACGCCCTCTGGTGGGCCCGGGAGGGGGAGCGTTTGGGGGCCGGGGAGATCTGCCTCAACTCCATTGATGCCGACGGCACCCAGAAAGGCTACGAACTGACCTTGACCAGGATGATCTCCCAGGCCGTGTCCATCCCGGTCATCGCCTCGGGCGGGGCCGGCGACCCCGAACACCTGGCGCAGGTTCTCACTGAGGGCCGGGCCGACGCCGCCCTCATTGCCTCCATGGTCCATTACGGCACATACACCATACCGCAGATCAAAGATTACCTCCAGGAGCGGGGCATCCCCATGCGCCTCGCCTGGTAGCGCCATCAATGCCACCAGGAAGGTCAGACGTGGACGACCAGTACAACCGGCGAAATCAAGATTATCCGGAGGAGTTGGCGGAAATCTTGGAGCCGGAAATCGAGGCCATCGCAGAGGAAAAGGAAGAGGAGACCACTCTGCCGGTGCCGTCGGACCTCGACCTGGTGCAGCGCTACATCCGGGAGGCCAACCGCTTCGCCCTCCTGACCCCGGAAGAGGAGAAATCCCTGACCAGCCACTTTCACGAAACCGGGGACCGGGAGGCCGGCTCCCGGCTGATCACCAGCAACCTCCGCCTGGTCATCAAGATCGCCCTGGAGTTCCAGAAATACTGGATGAAGAACCTGCTGGACCTGATCCAGGAAGGCAATATCGGCCTGATGCACGCCATCAGAAAGTTCGACCCCTACCGGGGCATCAAGCTCTCCTACTATTCCTCCTTCTGGATCAAGGCCTACATCCTCAAGTTCATCATGGATAACTGGAAGCTGGTGAAGATCGGCACCACCCAGTCCCAGCGGAAGCTCTTTTACAACCTGAAGCGGGAGAAAGAAAAGCTGCGGGCCCTGGGGTTCGAACCGGGTCCCAAGCTCCTGGCCGAGGTCCTCAATGTGCGGGAGGAGGAGGTCATCGAAATGGACCAGCGCCTGGGGGGCTGGGAGCTCTCCCTGGACGCGCCGCTCAGGGAAGGCTCCGATGAGTACCACAAGAACTTCCTGCCCTCCCTGGAGCCCCAGGTGGAGGAGATCCTGGCCCGGGCCGAACTCAAAGAGATGTTCCGCCGGAAGCTTCAGGAGTTCCGTCAGGACCTGAACGACAAGGAAATGGATATTTTGGACTTGCGGCTGCTGGCGGAAAAGCCCCTGACCCTGCAGGAGATCGGGGCCCGCCATCGGATCTCCCGGGAGCGGGTGCGCCAGATTGAGGACCGTTTGATCAAAAAGCTGCGCCAATTTTTAAAGAGCGAAATTGCCGATTGGGAGGATTACCGGACTCCCGTGGGCGACTAGTGATATGCTTCATAAATTGTCTGGCGATTATTACCGCCGCGGTCTCCAAAACTGCTTCTTAAGTCCCCCTTTCGAGAAGGGGGGGTAATAATATTTGGTTTAAATGCCCTACTAATTACGGAACGCCACCCTATCCTGGCGTTTCAAGAACTGTGAGGATTTTTCTCAGAACTACCATGCCGAATTATTTTAAAAGCCGCAAACCCTGCCGCAGTCTCGTTCGCTTCTGGAGCCTGGGACTACTGCTAACCCTGGTATTGACGGGCTGCGCCTTCCTGGGACGGCTGGTCCGCCCGGGAGAAATCCCGGTGGCAGAGGTCCAGGAGACCTCCGAGAGCCTGGCCTATTACCATTATCTGAAGGCCCAGCACCTGATGCTGGCGGATGACGCCGCCGGGGCGATCCGGGAGTATGAGGCGGCCCTGCAGGAAGATCCCTACGCCGCCACCATGGAACTGGAGTTGGCCATCCTTTACCAGCGCCAGGGGGAGGCGAAAAAAGCCCTGGCCCACGTGGAGAAGGCTTTAAAGCTGGATCCCAAGATGCAGGAGGCCTATTTCCTCCTGGCCGGGCTCCATGTGGGGCTGAACCAGCTGGAGGAAGCCATCCAGGAATACGAACGGATCCTGGTTCTGGACCCGGACAACCGGGAAGCCCGCCTGTTCCTGGCCACCCTGTACGCCCAGCAGCGCCGCTATCCCAAGGCCATCCGCACCATCCGGGAAATCCTCCGCCTGGAGCCCCAATCGGCGGTGGGTTACTATTATCTGGGCCGCTTCTACCTGGAAATCGACAGGGTGGCCGAGGCCAAGAAGGAATTCTACCGGGTCCTGTCCCTGGAGCCCAAGTTTGTCCCGGCCATTTTCGACCTGGCGGTGGCCCTGGAGCGGGAAAGGCATTATAGTCGGGCCATCAGTATGTATCGCCGGGTCCTGCGCTACCAGCCCAACAATGCCCGGGCCTGGGCCAACATCGGCCGCGTCCTCTTGATCCTGAACCGCTACGGCGATGCCCAGAAGGCCTTCCAAAAAGTCAAGGCCCTGGAAAAAAACGATGCCGCGGCCCAGTTCAATATCGGTCTCATCTGCCTGGAACAGAAGCTGGCTGAAGACGCCATTAGGGAACTGCGGCCCTTGCTCGCCAACCCCCGCTACCAGGACCGGGCCCGTTACTACATCGCCATGGCCCTGGAAGAGAAGGGGGACCGCCAGGCCGCCTGCCGCGAGTACCGCCTGGTGGACCGCGCCTCGGAGCAATTTATCCCGGCGCGCCTGCGTTTGGCTTACCTGCATTACCTGCTGGGGGAAAAAGATCAGGCCCGCCGCGTCCTGGAGGATTTACAGAAACTGGCTCCCAACCGGGAGGAGATCTACCTGACGGAGTCTTACTTCTTTGAGGAGGAGAACCTCTGGGACCGGGCCATCAAGGCCCTGAAGGATGGTCTGCCCAAGGTGGACCGGCCGGCGGAAATCTATTTTCGCCTGGCGGTGCTCTTTGAGAAGACCAACAATCGGGAAGAGTCCATCAAGAATATTAAAAAAGTTCTGGAGCTGGACCCGGACAACACCGACGCCCAGAATTTTCTAGGTTATTCCTACGCCGAAGCCGGCGCCAACCTGGACGAGGCGGAAGAGTTGATCAAGGCGGCGCTGCGCGCCAAACCCGAAAGCGGCCATATCATCGACAGCCTGGGCTGGGTTTACTATAAGAAAGGGCAGTATGACAAGGCCGTGGTCGAACTGGAGCGGGCCCACAAGATCATGCCCCAGGACAGCACGGTGGCGGAGCACCTGGGGGACGCCTATGCTCAGCAGAAGCGCTACCAGGAGGCCCTGAGGCTGTACCGCAAGGCCGAGGGCCTGGAAAACGCCAATGTCAACGAACTGCGCAAGAAGACTAAAAAATTAGAGCAACTGCTGCAGAGGCCGGGAATTTGAGGGGCCGGAGCCTGACCTGGCTGGCAATCCTGGGATTGCTCCTGATGGGCGGCTGCCGGGCCTTGCCGCCGGCGCCGCCACCGGTGGCCGTCGCCTCCCCGGAAGAACTGCTCTCCCGGCTCCAGTCCCGGCACCGCACTATCCAGTCTTTTCAGGCTAAAGGGCGCATCACCGTCCTGGCGCCCCAGCAGAATTACTCCGGCACCGCTCTCTTGAAAGGCGTTTTCCCCGCCAGCCTGCGGGTGGACGTCCTGGACTTTTTCGGCCGCACCATCCTGAGTTTCGCCACCGACGGCTCCCGGGTGCAGGTCTTTTCGCCCCGGGAAGGGAAATTCTTCCACGGCCCGGCCACCCCCCGGAACCTGGCAGCCTTCATTCCCCCGGCGGTCACCTTGCCCCAGGCCCTCCGCCTGTTGGCGGGGGCGCTGCCTTTGAGCCCCGGGGTTCCGGATCGCTTCGAGTACGACCCGGACCAAGGCCAGTACCTGATGGAGTGGCGCGGCGACGGCGGGACAACGCAGGAAAGGCTCTGGGTGGCGGCCCAGGGGTTGGCCCCGGCGGAGGAAGTCTGGTACGGCCAGGCCCCGGAGCCCCGGTTCACCGCCCAGTTCTCCGGTTTTGGCGGTCTGGCTCCGGACCTCCCGGAAAAGCTCACCCTTAAGACCACCACCCCCAAAATCGAACTGCGCCTGGTCTATACTGAACTGAGCCTGAACCTGCCCCTGAATCCGGCGGACCTGGTGCTGCAACCGCCTCCCGGAGTGGCCGTGGTCCCCCTGAAGCCGTAGGAGAGAGTTTTCGGTTTTCGGTTTTCGGTTTTCGGTTTTCGGCCAGGGAGGGGTGCCGAGGGGCTAACTGCGTCCCTTTGCCGGTGAGCCGAGGGTGACCCAGGTCAGTTCGCTCCTTTAGAAAATCCCCCCTGCCCCCCTTTAGAAAGGGGGGGTAATTCTGCCGACTGCAAAAGTCCCCCTTTCTTAAAGGGGAATTTAGGGGGATTCTGAAAGTCTCAGGCGGTCTGCGTTATAATAGTTCGCATATTGTCAGTTCTGGTGGTTCCTGCCAAGCGGAGCTTCTTTAGATGAAATTTCTGGTGGACCTGCCGTTGGGCGGTTTGGCCAAATGGCTCCGGTTCTGCGGCTTCGACGCCCAGGTGCTGCACCTCTCCCCCGGCGACCCCAAGACCCTGCCGCCGCCGCAACCCGGCACCGTCATCTTAACGCGCCAGGAGGCCCTGAACCGGCTGGGCCGGCCCGACGTCCTGGTCCTAACCGGGCGAGGCCCCGAGGAGCAGCTTCAGGAAGTCTTCACCCTTCTGAAGATCTCCCGGCGCCGGCTCCAGACCTTGAGCCGCTGCAGCCGCTGCAACGAACCTCTGGCCCCGGTTCACCGGGACCAGGTCCGGGGCCGCG
>DASWLF010000510.1:0-3053 GCA_036396255.1 Desulfobaccales bacterium | reverse complement strand
TCGCTGTTCCTGGCCCTGGCCCTGAGCGGCGCCGGACAGGCGGCCCACGGCGGTTTCGTCATCCATTGGCAGGCGGTCTTGGCCATGAAAGCGGCCGGCTTCCGGTGGCTGGACCTGGGAGGCGTGGACCCCCAACGTACCCCCCCGGGGATCTTGCAGTTCAAATCCGGGCTCAGGGGCAGGCCCAACCAACTGGTGGGAGAGTTGGAGGCGGGCCGGGGGGTCGTCTCCCGGGCCCTCCGCTGGTACATCCGCCGCCGCCACCAGGGGACGGACGGCTAGAAGGGGAAACCATGGGGGAGACCTGGCGGTATCGGGCGGCCACACCCTGGCTGAGAATCCATCGCCTATGGAGTAAGTGGGCCCCGACCCCCCCGGGCGCTTTTCGCATCCTGACCCTGCACCACACCCCGCCGGCCCAGCTCCAGGGGTTGCGCCGCTTGCTGAATTATCTTTTGGAGGAAAATGGCCTCCTCACGCCCGCAGAGGCGGAATCCAGGTTGGAGGGCAGGGTCCAAGGCTCAGAAAAAGGCAGGGTGCCCTATCTGGTAACCTTTGACGACGGCTTTTCGTCCAACCGCAGGGCCGCGGCCGAGGTCCTGGACCCCCTGGGGGTGAAGGCCGTGTTTTTCCTCTGCCCGGGGCTCATGGATTTTCCCCCGGCGCGGCAACCTGAGGCCATCGCCCACCACATCTGCGAGGGGGTGGTGGCAGCCGGAGAACTTCCCCGGGATATGGCTTTGATGTCCTGGGACGAGGCGGCCTCCCTGGTGGCGGCCGGCCATACCATTGGCTCCCATAGCCTTTCCCACCGGCGCCTGGCCGGACTGGAGCCGGGGGCAAAGGCTCAAGAGGTCGTGACTGCGGCCCGGCTCCTGGAGCAGCGCCTGGGGATCCAGGTTACCTGGTTTGCCTACCCCTTTGGGGACGTGGACAGCATTGATGGACCGTCTCTGGGGGTGGTGGCCCGGGAACACCGGTTTTGCGCCAGCGGCCTCCGGGGTCTGAACTCGACCAGGACCCACCCCCTGGGGCTTTTCCGGGAGGAAATCAGCCTGGACGCCCCCTTTGATTACCAGAAACTAATTCTGGCTGGGGGGCTGGATGTCTTTTACCGGCGCCGGCGCCGGCGGCTGGAACGGATGCTCCGGGACACCGGATCCGGGGCCGGGGAGGGCAGAGAAACGTGTGCGGCATCCTAGGCCTGGCCGGCCAGGTGCCCCGGGAGGGGCGAGAGTTATTGGGGGCCATGGGGGCAACCCTGGGCCACCGGGGGCCGGATGACGCCGGGGAGTGGTGGTCGCCGGAGGGCGACGTGGGTCTGGGCCACCGGCGGCTGGCCGTCATTGACCTCTCTCCCGGGGGCCACCAGCCCATGGCGGACGCCTCGGGCCAATTCGTCATCGTCTATAACGGGGAAATTTACAACTTCCAGGACCTGCGCCGGGAGCTGACCGCCCGGGGCCACCGCTTCCGTACGGCCAGCGACACCGAAGTCATCCTGGAGGCTTACCGGGCCTGGGGGCTGGACTGCCTGCGGCACTTCAACGGCATGTTTGCCTTTGCCCTGTATGACCGGGGCCGGCGGCGCCTGTTTCTGGCCCGGGACCGGGCGGGAGAAAAACCTCTATACTTCCGCCGCACCCCGGCAAGTTTCTGCTTTGCTTCCGAGCTGAAGGCCCTTATGGCCGACCCGGCCTGTCCCCGCCGGCTGGACCTGGAAGCCCTCAATTTTTACCTGGCCTATGGCTACGTCCCGGGGGACCGGTGCATCCTCCAGGGGGTAGAGAAACTGCCCCCAGCCATGGGCCTCACCTATGAGCTGGCAACCGGGCAGCTGCGGCAGTGGCGTTACTGGGACCTGCCCGAGCCCGACCCGGGAAAGAGGGCCGACCCTGAACAACTGGCCCAGGAGGCGGCGACTCTCCTCAAAGACTCGGTGCGCCTCCGCCTCATTGCCGATGTGCCGGTGGGCATCCTGTTGAGCGGGGGCCTGGATTCCAGCCTGGTGACCGCCATGGCGGCCCAGGTGGCCACCGGCCGGGTGCGCACCTTCACCATCGCCTTTCCCGGCCACGGCGCCCTGGATGAAGGCCCCTACGCCCGGCTGGTGGCAAAGCACTGGGGGACGGAACACACGGAGCTGGTGGCGGAGCGGGCCAGCGTGGCCCTCCTGCCCGAGCTGGCCCGCCAGTATGATGAGCCCCTGGGGGATCATGCCCTGGTGCCCACTTATCTGGTAACCCGCCTCATTCGCCAACACGCCACCGTGGCCCTGGGCGGGGACGGGGGGGACGAGCTGTTCGGGGGCTACCACCACTACAATTTCTTACAGCGCCACGCCGGCTTGCGGCGATGCCTGCCGGGGCCGCTCCGGGGCCTGGTGGCTGGCGCCGCCGCCCGTTTTCTCCCCCTGGGCTTTAAGGGGCGCCACCACTTCATGGGCCTTTCGGGTGACCCCGCCTGGGGCATTGCCCACGTGAACTTATTTTTCGATGCTCGCTCCCGCCGGCGCCTTACGCCTCTCCTGCGGGACGCCGCAGAAGAGGCGGTCCTGCTCCCCGAAACCTCTCGGGCCAGCCTGTGCCGACGGGACCACAGCCTCCTGCAGCAGGCCACCCGGGCTGATTTTCGCACGACCCTGGCGGATGGCTACCTGGTCAAAGTGGACCGGGCCAGCATGCTCAATTCCCTGGAGGTGCGGGCCCCCTTCCTGGACCACCGCCTGGTAGAGTTTGCCTTCGGCCGGTTGCCGGATGAATTGCGGGCTACCGCGGAGGCCCGCAAGGTCTTACTGCAGCGCCTGGCCGGGCGGCTGTTGCCCCCCACCTTCGATGCGGGCCGCAAGCAGGGCTTTACCATGCCCCTGGCCACCTGGTTCACCGGGGAGTGGGGGACATTCATGGAAGGGGTGCTGGCCGAAGCCGATCCCAGGCTCCTGGACCCGGGGATGGTGCGGCAGCTCATCGCCGGGCAGCGCCGGGGCTATGCCAACATTGACCGGCTGTTTCTCCTTACCATGCTGGAGCTATGGCGCCGGGAGTATCAGGTTT
>DASWLF010000509.1:0-2502 GCA_036396255.1 Desulfobaccales bacterium | reverse complement strand
AGCAGGGCTGCCCCTGAAAAAGCTCTTCCAGGCGGCCCCGGCGGGCCGGGTCCACGCTCACCAGGAAGCGGCCGGCGGACTCGGAGTAGCAGGCGGCGTAGGCCGGGGACTCCGGGGCCACGGGGCTCAGGTCCAACTCGGCCCCCAGCCCCCCGGCCAGGGACGTTAGCGCCAGGTGCACCATGAGGCCGCCGCGGTAGAGGCCGTGGCAGGAGGCCAGCAGTTCCTCCCGGACGGCCTGCTCCACCAGGCGGTAATAGGCCAGGAAGTCCCGGGGCCGCACTTCCGGCACGCTCAGCCCCACGTAGCCCAACATTTCGTAAAACTCGGAGCCCCCCAGCTCCGGCCGGGTCTCCCCCACCAGGTAGATGAGGTCGCCGGGCCTCTTCCAATCCAGGGTCACGGCCCGGCGCACCTCCGGCAGCAGGCTCACCGCGGTGAAAAAGAGGGTGGGGAGGCCGCTCACCCGGTGCATCTCGCCGAAGGCCCCGGGTAGGAGGCCGTCCACGTACATGCTGTCCTTGCCGGAGAGCAGCGGCATGCCGTAGGCCAGGCACAGGTCTCGTAAAGCGTAGCAGGCCCGCACCAGTTGGGCCGCCTTGTATTTGCCGTCGGGGTTGCCCCGGGGGTCGTACTCGACGCTGGGCCAGCAGAAGTTGTCCACTCCCCCCAGGTGTTCCAGGGTCCCGCCCACGGCCAGGAGGCGGCGCACCGCTTCGTCGATGGTCACCGCGGCCATGTGGTAAGTATCGATCCTGGAGTAGGCCGGGTTGAGGGCCAGGGCCAGGGCCAGGCCCCGGTGGGAGTCCAGCCGGGGCCGCAGCACCGCGGCGTCGCCGGGCACCGGCGCCTGCCGGCCCACCAGGGGCTTGAGGGCGCTGGTCCCCTGGACCTCGTGGTCGTACTGGCGGGTGATCCACTCCCGGGCGCAGATATTGGGCCGGTCCAGCATGGTCAGCAGCACCTTCAGGTGGTCCCCCGGCTCGCCCAGCACCGGCTCGGCCAGGCGGCGCTCCGGCGGCAGCCACTCGGCCTGGAACTCCCAGGGCGGGAAGTCCTCCTCCAGGAAAGAGAGGTCCATGTGGGCGCAAGGGCGGCCCTGGTACCTGACCTCCAGGACGCCCCGGTCGGTGTAGGCGCCGATGACGGTGGCCTCCACCGCGTGTTTCCGGGCCAGGGCCTGGAAGGCCGCCTCGCTTTCCGGGCGGATGGCCACCACCATGCGCTCCTGGGACTCGGAGACCCAGATCTCCCAGGGGTCCAGACCCTGGTATTTCAGGGGCACCTTGGCCAGCTCCACTTCGACCCCGCCGGCCATTTGGGCCGATTCGCCCACCGCCGAGGACAGCCCGCCGCCGCCGCAGTCGGTGATGAAAGTGATGAGCCCCTGGTCCCGGGCCTCCAGGAGAAAATCGTGGACGTTCTTCTGGGTGTAGGGGTCGCCGATCTGCACGTGGCCCGCGGGGGTGCCGGGGGAGGCCACCTCCGAGGAGGCGGTGACTCCGTGGATGCCGTCCTGGCCCACCCGGCCGCCGCACATGACGATGAGGTCGCCGGCGCCGGCCGCCTTCTTGGCCCCGGGCTCCCCCTTTATCTCTTTAGGCAGCAGGCCCACCGCGCCCACGAACACCAGGCATTTGCCCAGGTAGGTCTCGTCAAAGTAGAGGGCGCCGTTGACGGTGGGCACCCCGCTCTTGTTGCCCCCGTCCTTGACCCCTTCGATGACCCCGTCCAGCAGGCGCCGGGGGTGGAGCCGGGGCTGGAGGGGGCCGGGGTAATCCCGGGGTCCCACGCAGAAGCCGTACATGCCGCCGATGAGCTTGGCCCCCTTGCCGGTGCCCATGGGGTCCCGATAAACCCCCACGATGCCGGTGAGGGAGCCGCCGTAGGCCTCCAGGTTGGAGGGGGAGTTGTGGGTCTCCCCTTTGATGACGTAGGAGTAATCGTCGTCGAACTGGCCCACCCCGGCGTTGTCCCACAGGACGGAGACCACCCAGGACTTCTTCCAGGCGATCTCCCGGGTGGGGGCCTCGATACACTCCTTGAAGGGGTTGTTGAGCACGAAGGTCTCGCCGGTGTCCAGGTCGCGGTATAGGAAGCGGCCCCGGAAGGTGTTGTGGTTGCAGTGGTCGCTGCGGGCCTGGGCCAGGTACTCCAGCTCCACGTCGGTGGGGGGCCCCAGGCCCAGCGCCTGCCTGCGGGCCAGAACCTCGGGGCGCCGGAAGTAATCCCGGATGATGGGGAGATCCGCTTCCCGCAGGGCCAGGTGGCGCTCCCGGCTGATCTGCCGCAAGGTCTCCAGGGAATCGAGCTCGAACACCGCCACCCGGGGGCGGTGGGCCAAAACCACCCGGGGCAGGATAATCCCCACCCCCGCGGCGGCATCCCAATTTTTGCGGGAAAAGACCCGGAACTCCTGGATCATGTCGTTGGCCAGGAGTTCCCGGGCCACCTGGGTCATCTGGGCCTGGGTGAGGCGGCGGCCGGAAAAGAGGTAGAGTT
>DASWLF010000508.1:0-3535 GCA_036396255.1 Desulfobaccales bacterium | reverse complement strand
CCGGGCCGGCATCTCCGCCTCGGAGCGGCGGTAGATGATGTAGGAATGGTCCGCGCCCATGCGCAGGGCGGTGCGGGCCGAGTCCATGGACACGTTGCCGGCCCCGAAGGTGGCCACGTTCTTGCCTTTGACCAGGGGCGTGTCGTATTCCGGGAAGGCGTAGGCCTTCATCAGGTTGGCCCGGGTGAGATATTCGTTGGCCGAGTAAATGCCGATGAGGTTCTCGCCGGGAACGTTCAGGAACACGGGCAGGCCTGCGCCCACTGCCAGGAAGACCGCGTCGAAGCCCTGCTCAAAGAGCTCGTCCACGGTATCGGTGCGGCCGATGACCTGGTTGACCAGAATCTTGACTCCCAACTTTTCCAGATATTTGCATTCATGGGCCACGATCTCTTTGGGCAGACGGAATTCCGGGATGCCGTACAGCAGCACGCCGCCGGGGGCGTGCAGGGCCTCAAAAACGGTGACCTCGTGGCCCTTGAGGATCAGGTCCCCGGCCACGGTCAACCCGGCGGGGCCGCCCCCCACCACCGCCACCTTCTTGCCGGTGGGGTCGGCTTTGGGGGGCAGCACGTCCCGGCCGTGTTGTCGCTGGTAATCTGCCGCGAACCGCTCCAGGTTGCCGATGGCCACCGGCTCGTCCTTCTTGCCGACGACGCACAGGCCTTCACACTGGATTTCCTGGGGGCAGACCCGGCCGCAGACGGCGGGCAGGGCGTTCATTTCCCAGAGCTTGCGGATGGCCCCTTCAAATTCGCCTTCCTTGATATGTTTGATGAATGCCGGGATATCGATCTCCACCGGGCAGCCCTGCTTGCAGCGGGGGTCTTTGCACTGGATGCAACGCTCCGCTTCCTTCTGGGCCAACTCCGGGGTGAGGCCGTGGGGGACTTCATTGAAATTGCGGGCCCTTACCTTGGGATTCTGCTCCGGCATCGGCTGCCGGGGTATTTTCTCTTTCTTGGGGGCTTTCACTTCCTCTTCCATTCTTCTTCTCCTTCCTGGCTTACGGACTTAAGGGGCTAAGTTATTTGCTGCCGCAGGAGCAGCCGCCGGCATGGCCTGCCTTCCACTGGTCATAGGAGACTTTTTCCAGGTCCAGATAACCCCGCAGCCGGGCCGTAAGCTCGTCAAAATCCACTTCGTGACCCTCAAACTCCGGGCCGTCCACGCAGGCGAACTTCCTCTTGCCGCCCACCGTCACTCGACAGCAGCCGCACATGCCGGTGCCGTCCACCATGATGGGGTTCAGGCTCACCAGGGTCTTGACCCCATACTCCGCGGTCATTTTGCAGCAGAATTTCATCATGGGCACCGGCCCGATGCATACCGCCAGTTTGATGTCCTTGTTCTCGTCCAGGGTCTTTTTCAGCATGTCGGTGACAAACCCGTGGTGGCCATAGGAGCCGTCGTCGGTGCAGACCATCAGCTTATCGGAGGCCGCCGCCATCTTGTCTTCCAGGATGAGCAGGTCTTTGGAGCGGGCCCCGATGACCGAAAAGACATAGTTGCCCACCTGCTTCAGGCCTCTGGTGATAGGGTAGAGTACCGCGATGCCGGTGCCGCCGCCGACGCAAATGACCTTGCCGACTTTCTCCAGGTGGGTGGGCTGCCCCAGGGGGCCGATGACGTCCAGGTATCCCTGGCCCACCTGCAGGGTCTTGAACAGGGCCGTGCTCTTGCCCACCACCATGTAGATGATGTTGATTAAGCCCTTCTCCGGGTCGGTGTCCGCCATGGTCAGGGGGATGCGCTCCCCCGTCTCATTGGCCCGCAGGATAACGAACTGCCCCGGCTTGGCCTTTTTGGCGATCTTGGGGGCCTTGATCCAGTTGCTGATCACGGTGCCCTGGGCCATTTCCTGGCGTTCCACTATTTCAAACATAGACCGACTCTCCTTACTTCGTAAAAATTTATTCTTGCTGCCTGGGTCTTCCCGGTAGGGGCGGGGTAACCCCGCCTCCACTACACTGCAAAGGTTTTACCGTCGCCGTTTTCTGCCGGCTAAAGCTGAACCAGCCTTGGTCTCTCCTATATCAAATAATAATTACCATGCCTGGGGGAAAAGACGCAAGTGATAAATATCACAAAAGCAAACCCCGTGATGAAAAATAAGAGTCCCTAGGAATTGAAGAATTAGGATTCACCTCTGTTGGCCCAGATTCGGCCATGGCGGGATAAGGTCTGATTTTGGTGGCACAGGCTTTCCAGCCTGTGCCACCCAGAAGTTCACCTGCCTGTGCCACCAAAAGTTCAACCGGGCCCATAAAAAACCGGCTTCCGCCGGGAAAACCCTACGGAAGCCGGTGCCGGGTAAAAAGCTCCAGGCCCCGGAGGGCCTGGAGGGAAAGAGTCGCAGTTAGAACAGGCCGGTCACTTTGCTGGTCTTCACATCCACGTCCACCTTGCGGAAGGCCGGGTCGGAACTGGTGCCGGGCATCAGGCTGATGGCGCCGCACACCGGGCAGATAAACTTGGCGCCGCCGTAAATCAGGAAGTCCCGCACCGGCAGCCGCCAACCCTTGGGGGTGCCTTTCTTGGTGGGATCGGCAGTCAGGGACAGGTGAGTCTTTACCATCATGGTGGCGTATTCGTTGTACTTGGGATCCGCTTCAAACTTTTTGGCCTTGGCCGCGGCTTCGGGGGCGAAGTCCACGCCGTCGGCGCCGTACACTTCCTTGGCGATCAGTTCAACGCGCTTCCTAAGCGGCAGCTCGTTGGGATAGAGGAACTTGAATTTCGGTTTCTCTTTGCAGGCGTCCATAACGACATCGGCGAATTCCAGGGCGCCGTCGCCGCCGAACTGCCAATGCCGGGACACGGCCACCCGAGCGCCTTCGGCTTCGGCCACCCGGCGGACCAGCGCATGCTCTTCTTCGGAATCGTAATGGAAGGCATTGATGCACACCACCGGGTTGATGCCAGACTTTTTAATGGTGCGGATGTGATGGGCCATGTTCTCCACCCCGTCTTCCAGCCACTTGAAGTTCTCTTTGGTGGCCGAGAAGTATTCTTTGGGGATGGGTTTGCCCGGCGGGCAGGGGAGCGCCCCGGCGTTAACCCCGTGGTGCTTGAGGCCGCGCACGGTGGTGGTGAGCACCGACACATTGGGAATGAGGCCGCTGAACCGGCATTTGACGTTCCAGAACTTCTCAAAGCCGATGTCGGCGCCGAACCCGGACTCGGTGACATGGTAGTCAAAGAGCTTCAGGCCGATCTGGTCGGCGACGATGGAGGACTGGTCCACCGCGATGTTGGCGAAGGGGCCGGCGTGCACGAAGCAGGGCTGCTTCTCCACGGTCTGCATCAGGGTGGGGTTGATGGAGGGCAGCATCCAGGCGGTCATGGCGTTGCCGCATTCCAGGTCGCCGGTGGTGATGGGTTCACCCTTCCGGTTGTAGCACACCACCATTTCGTTCAGCCGTTTCCGCAAGTCTGCCAGAGAAGTGAACACCGACAGAATGGCCATAACTTCGGAAGACACGGCGATGCCGAAAGAGGACTTCATCATGAAGCCGTCCATCTTGGTGCCCAT
>DASWLF010000507.1:0-1501 GCA_036396255.1 Desulfobaccales bacterium | reverse complement strand
TGGGGCAGCCGGGCCTGGTTCATGTCCACCGTGATTTTCTCCACTTTCTTGGCCATGAAGCGCTCCTTTATCTGAAGTTACCTGTTGATCGCGACCCTGGGATTACTTGTAGCTCTTTAATATTATTTTGAACAGGGATATGGGCAGGGGCACGGTGAAATCAAGGAGGGGAAGGTCGGGGCCTCCCCGTAATCTTTCCGGCCTTCAGGGTAGTTCCTCTCCCGTCAGGGCCTTGAGGGCCTGGAGGTAGCGGGCCCGGGTGTTGGCGATGACTTCGGGGGGCAGCGGCGGCGGCGGGGGCAACTTGTTCCAGCCCAGGGACTCCAGGTAGTCCCGGAGGTACTGCTTGTCGTAGCTCTTCTGGGGGCCGCCGGGCTGGTAATCCTCCTGGGGCCAGAAGCGGGAGGAGTCCGGGGTCAGGACCTCGTCGATGAGGATTAGCGCCCCGTCCGCCAGGCCGAACTCGAACTTGGTGTCCGCCAGGATGATGCCCCGGGGCTCGGCCCACTCCTGGGCCCGGCGGTACAGGGCCAGGCTCAGGTCCCGCACCCGGGCGGCCAGGTCGGCCCCCACGGTGGCGGCCATCTGGGCGAAGGAGATGTTCTCGTCATGGGTCCCCAGCTCGGCCTTGGTGGAGGGGGTGAAGACGGGCTCGGGCAGGCGGGCCGACTCCACCAGGCCGGCAGGGAACGCCAGGCCCCCGATGGCCCCGGTTTTCTGGTACTCCACCCAGCCGGAGCCTGACAAAAAACCCCGGACGATGCATTCCACCGGCAGGGGCCGGCACTTCTTCACCAGCATGGTGCGGCCTTGCAGCAGGTCCCGGTGGGGGGCGCAGGCCGGCGGGAAGTCGTCCACCTTGAGAGAAATCACGTGGTTGGGGGTGAGGTCCGCCAGGTGCCGGAACCAGAAGGCGGACAATTGCGTCAAGATGCGGCCCTTGTCGGGGATGGGCTCGTTCATCACCACGTCGAAGGCGGAGACGCGGTCCGTGGCCACCAGCAGTAGCCTGTCGCCCAGGTCGTAGATGTCGCGCACCTTGCCCTGGTGCCGGGGGCCCAGCCCGGAGAGGGCGGTGGTCATCACCGCGGCGGTCAACTGGCCGGCCTCCGGGAAAGGGAAGCGCCGGTTTTCTTGGCAGCTTTGCTGGTCGTCATCTTCGTAACCTTGGGAGTGATCTTCTCCTGCTCTTTGATATTGCGAGCCGCGTCTTCCGCGGCCTTGGCGCCGGTGATGGGGCCCACCTGCACCTGGTACAGGGTTTTACCGGCGGTGGTGCGGCGAAGGATGCGGGCCCGGTAATTCCGGGCCTTAAGCCGGGTCAGCAAAGCCTGGGCCTGCTTCTGGCCGGCGTAAGTGACGACCAGCAGCAGGTAACGCTCCTGGCCGGCGGCCTTGGCTTCGGGGGGGGCGGCGGTGGCGGCGGCAGGCGGACCCGGCCCCACGTCAAGTTTGGCGGCCGGCGCCGGGGCCCTGGGTGCTTCGCTTTCCACCAGGGGCG
>DASWLF010000506.1:0-2118 GCA_036396255.1 Desulfobaccales bacterium | reverse complement strand
CGCCAAGCTCCGGGGGGAGGCCATCGCCGACTTGAGTTGAACCCGCGCCCCTGCCAAAACTACAAGGGCGGCTGTTGGCCGCCCTTTAAACTGCATCGCCCCTTCTGATACTCCAGCAGCCTGCCGAAACCCTCTCCACCGTTCCCATTGTCATTCTGAGGTAAGCGAAGAATCTCGTATTGCCAGCCAATTAAGAGCCTTCACTTTATATGGAGATTCCCTTTCGGAAAAACTTGAGTCGGCCAGGGACGGCCGCCCTACCAAAATGAAATCTTTTGATGGTAGGGCGGGCCTCCGTGCCCGCCATATTTAAAGTATCATGTTTCGTTGTTGGCGCAGATAATGACCGTTCGTTCCGGGTGACCTGAAAAACTGCTCATGCCGCCCCCTGCAGGCAGGTTCTCCCGCCGCTTGGCCTCCGGGGCCGCCTGGGGACTGAGCAAGGGTTAGGCACTGCCCCCTGGGGTAAGCCTCCCCTAATCTTTTTCTTTCTTGAGATATTTTTGCGGCTCTGCGGCAAACTGGTCCCGGCAGAGTTCCGAACAGAAGTAATACACTTGTTCTTCGAAGTCGTAGGTATACCTGCCGGGAATTTTCTTCAAGTCCACCATGCAAACCGGGTCCACGTCGCATTTAGGCCAACCCTGCTCAGCCATTGCTGCCCCTCCTTCGCTGCTTTCGGCTTTAATAAAACCATAATACCGGTTGCCGGCGCCGTCAAGGAAGGGGAGTGGCGGAGGGTGGCAGGCTCACTGAGAGTCCGCCCTTACTTCAATCCGGGTCCGGCGGGGTGGGGGGAGAACTCCCTCATGAAGAAATAGAACAGGCCGATCACCAGGAAATTGACGAGGCCGGTGAGGAGAAAGCCATCCTGAAAGCCGATGAGGCGGATGACCGGGCCCATGAGGGCGGAGCTGAGCATCATGCCCAGGTAAATGGCGGAGTTGTAGCCGCCCATGGCCAGGCCCCGAAGTTCGGCCGGGGCGGCTTCGGCGGTGAGGGCCCCGATGGAGGTGAAAGCCAGGCCCATGCTGGTTCCCATGGCCACGGCCCCCAGGATGAAATGGTGCGGCTGGGTGGCATATCCGAAGCTCCCGATGGAGGCGGTGAGCCCCACCAGCCCCGCCACCACCAGGTTGCCGCGGCGGCCCACCCGGTCGCTCAGGTGGCCGAAGGGAATGCGGGACAGGGCGTTCACAATTCCCTGGGTGGCGAACACCAGGCCGATCTGGCCGTAGCTGAGCCCCTGGTTGTGGGCGTGCAGGGGTAGAAAGGTGATGAACATCCCCAGGGCAAAACACCCTCCCAGGGTGGCCAGCCAGCAGCCCAGGAGCGGCCGGTTCCGGGCGATCCGGCGCACCTGGGCCGCCACCGTCTCCGTCCTTGGGGGCCGGAGGACCAGGACGTGGCGGGCCCGGGGCAGAAACAAGACCACTATCCCGAAAGTCAACAGGAGGGCGACCCCGGAAATCAGGAACACCGCGGAGAACCCCAGGCCCTGGGCCGTGAAGCCACCCACCGCCGGTCCCAGGCTCATGCCGACGTACAGGGCCGTGGTGTACCAACCGTAGGCCCTGCCTAAGTGGGTGGGCGGCGAAAAATTGGCCACAAAGGCCATGATGGTGGGCCCGAAGGCGGCCAGGCCCACCCCGGAAAGCAGGTAGAGCCACACGATCTGCTCCGGCCTGGCGGTGAGACAGAGCAAAAAGGAAGTGCCGGACAGAATCAGCACTCCCAGGGAAATGAGGAACTTGACCCCCAAGCGGTCCGAAAAGATGCCCAGGGGCAGGGACAGGGCCCCGGCCATGAAGAGGAAGGCGGCGTTGATGATCCCCACCTGCACCGCGTCCGCACCCAGGGCGCTGGCATACAAAGGCACCACCGGCAGGCGCATATACGTGCCGAAGTAACAGCCGAAGACCACCACGCAGCAGATAAACAACAGGTTGCGGTAAGTGGTGAAGTTGAATTGATCAGGGCTCATGGAGGGGGTTGGCCCAATTCCGGGAGGGTTCGAAGGGCGTAAGGGCTAGCGGCCCCTGCTGTGGTCATGGCTCGGACATCCTGCAGGGTTCAAATTTTCTTCGGTGGGGCGGGCCTCCGGGCCGCCTGTGGACT
>DASWLF010000505.1:0-2059 GCA_036396255.1 Desulfobaccales bacterium | reverse complement strand
TTCTTACCCAAATCCCCATTTGACAAGTCAGGGGCTTTTGGGATAATAATTTCTTGGAAATATCGCTCTGTTAGCCTTAAGGAGATTTGCATGGCCATAGAAGAATTCCCCCGGATGAAACGTCTGCCCCCCTATGTTTTTGCCACGGTCAACGCCTTGAAAATGATGGCCCGGCGTCGGGGGGAGGACATCATTGACCTGGGAATGGGCAACCCGGATATGCCCACCCCGCCGCATATCGTGGAGAAACTGGTGGAAGCCGCGGGCAAGGCCGCCAATCACCGGTACTCCGCGTCCCGGGGGATCACCAAACTCAGGGTAGCCATTTCCGACTGGTACAAGCGGCGCTTTGAGGTGGACATCGATCCGGAAACCGAGGCCATCGCCACCATCGGCGCCAAGGAGGGCCTCTCCCACCTGGTGCTGGCCACGGTGGAGACCGGGGACGTGGTGCTGGTGCCCAACCCCACCTACCCCATTCATGCCGCCTCGGTGGTGATCTCCGGGGGCCAGCTGGTGAGCATCCCGCTGACCCACGACCGGGATTTCTTCGAGGACCTGGCCAACATTACCGAGCTCATCCGGCCCCGGCCCAAGATGCTGATTATTTCCTTTCCCCACAATCCCACCACCAGGTGCGTGGACCTGGATTTTTTCAAGCGCATCGTGGAATATGCCCACAAATATGAGGTATTGATCATCCACGATTTCGCCTACGCCGACCTGGTCTTCGACGACTACGTGGCCCCCAGCTTTCTCCAGGTGCCCGGGGCCAAAGAGGTGGGAGTGGAACTCTTTTCGCTGTCCAAGAGCTACAACATGCCGGGCTGGCGCATGGGGTTCGTGGTGGGCAACCAGCGCCTGGTCCATGCCCTGACCCGCATCAAGAGCTATCTCGATTACGGGGTCTTCCAGCCCATCCAGATCGCCGCCATCATCGCCTTAAACGGCCCCTACGATTGCGTCCGGCAGATTGTGGCCACCTACCAGGAACGGCGCGACGCCCTGTGCCGGGGCCTCCACAACATCGGCTGGCGGGTGGAGCCCCCCAAGGGCACCATGTTTGTCTGGACCCGCATCCCTAAAAAATTCCGCCACCTGGGCTCCATCAACTTCTCCCTGATGCTCATCGAGGAGGCCAAAGTAGCCGTTTCTCCCGGATTGGGTTTTGGGGAATGGGGCGATGAATACGTGCGCTTCGCCCTGGTGGAGAACGTGCAGCGCACCAATCAGGCCATCCGCGGGCTGAGGAAAGCGATGCGCATGAACCAGGATGAGATCGAGGTAATCTCGGCCAAGTTTCAGAAGAAGGAATAGCAGTTGATAAATATCGGACTGATCGGCTTCGGCACGGTGGGGACCGGGGTGGTGCGCCTCCTCACCGAGCAGCGGGAAATGTTGTCCCGGCGTCTGGGAACGGACCTGGTCCTGAAAAAGGTGGCGGACCTGGAGCCGGACCGCCCCCGGCCCGTCACCCTGGACCGGGACCGCCTCACCGCCCGGGCCGCGGACATCCTGGACGACCCGGAAATCGACATCGTGGTGGAACTCATGGGCGGCTGCGACGCCGCCCGGGAGTATATCCTTGCCAGCATCGAGCGGGGCAAGCACGTGGTCACCGCCAACAAGGCCCTGCTGGCCCACCACGGCAACGATCTGCTGGCCGCGGCCGCGGCCAAACAGGTGGAGATAGCCTTCGAGGCCTCGGTGTGCGGCGGCATCCCCATCATCCTGGCCCTGCGCCAGGGGCTGGCCGCCAACCGGGTCCGGGAGCTGTTCGGCATCTTGAACGGCACCGCCAATTACATCCTCACCCGGATGACCCGGAGCGGCGCCTCTTATGCCCAGGCCCTGGCCGAGGCCCAGGCCCAGGGGTTCGCCGAAGCCGATCCCACCCTGGACGTGGAAGGCGTCGACAGCGCCCACAAGCTGGCCATCCTGATGAGCCTGGCTTACGGGGCCCGCCTGGATCTCGAGTCCATCGCGGTGGAAGGCATCAGCAAACTGGACCCCCTGGACCTGCAATTCGCCGGGGAATTCGGGTACTGCCTGAAACTCC
>DASWLF010000504.1:0-4644 GCA_036396255.1 Desulfobaccales bacterium | reverse complement strand
CCCATTTCCTTGGCGAACCGCACCTGGTAAGTCTGGGTGGCGCTGGCCAGTTCCTGGGTGCGCCGGTTGCGGGTGTCGATGTACCAGGTTACCCAGGCGATGGCATTGTCTTGATCGATGGCTTGCACCTTGTCGATGGTGAAAACCAGGTTGGAGTAGTCAAAATTCTCCCAGGACGTTAAGGTGTCGGCGCGTTTCTGCTCCAGTTCCGGGAAGGTGAGGGAATAGGTGCTCATGAACTTGACGATGTCTTTGTTCAACTGGGCCTCCCGCAAGGTGACCAGCAGGCCCGCCAGATGCTCAGGCAAAGCCGCCGGGGCGGCGGGCGGGGCCGGCGCGGTGGCGCTGGGGGCCGGGGCCGCGGCTTTGGGCTCCGGGGTCGGGGGGGTGCCCCGGCCGAAGAGCAGGATCAACAAAATGATGATGATGATGCCGGCGCCCACCACCAGGCCAAGGACCCAGGGTTGCATCTTAGCGGGAGGGGCTGCGGCGGCGGGGCCCTCCGGGGCGGCGGCCCCGGCTTCCGGCGGGGCAGCTTTCAGGGCCGCCGTCGCCTCTCCTTTCAAAGGCGCGTCGCATTCATGGCAAAATTCCTGCTTGGCGGAGATACGAACATTGCACTGGGGACAGAAAGTGTCCCCTTGTTCGGGGTGCAGCAAAAAGCTGCCGCAGATACTGCAGTAACGCTGGCCCGCGTCATAGGGCGTCTGGCAATGGGGGCATTGAGGCATATTGGTTCTCCAGTGCAGCGAAATCAGGGGATTTAGAGCTTGGATGGCGCACCGCCATAAAAACGCAAAACCCTTTAGAAGTCAATAGATTTGTTGGTTTAATGGACCGGGGGCAGCTGGCATGATTTACCTGATGCGGAAGCTTCAGGTCCTCACCAGGGCTTTTTCTTAAGTCCCGGGTTGCTGACCCCCGGAGGGCGCAGCGCAGGTGGGGGTCGCGCCCCCCCGGGAGGCCTGCCCGGAGAATTTTTCTCATTTCGACACCTGACCTGGCGATGACGCTTTTGGCATTGAGGCCGGGGGAGGATTATTTTATAATGAAATTATCCTGAGTTAGAGGAATTAGATACAATGGCGGCCATGGGCAGGCTGAAAAAATGGTTCACCAGCAGGCGGCGGCCCCGGAGTGCGGCCCCGCCGTTGGGCCCCCCTGCCGCCTTGCTGGAACGTTACCTCCAGTACAAGCGCCTCCTGGCGGCCAACAGCGCCATCTTGACCATCGTGGCGGATCTGCAGGTCAAGATGAGCGAGGGTTTCCTCTTTGACATGCATTATGTCCGCCAGGCTTGCGACCGGCTGGGCCAGGAAGCAAAGGCCGCGGTGGCGGCCCTGAACACCATGAGCGCCGGCCGTTACCCTGCCCTGGAAGCCGCCCGCCAGGAGGTGGCCCGCCAGGTGGCCGAGGACCTGGCCGGCACCAAGATGACGCCGGTGCCCCTGGCCCTGCCCCTGGCCCAGGTGCAGGAAGGTCTCTTTTATGGGGGCAAGGCCGAGAAGCTGGGCGAGCTCACCCGCCTTGGGCTGCCGGTGCCCTGGGGCTTCGGGGTGAGCGCCTACGCCCAGAAGCTCTTTTTTGAAGCCGAAGGCCTGGAAGCTTTCATCCGCCAGCAAATCTCCCGCTCCCATATCCGGGATATGGAAAGCCTGAGGGAGGCGGGGGAGGCCATCAAGGAACGCATCGGGGCCCAGGAATTGCCGCCGGAGCTCTCCCGGGCCATCTCCGAGCAACTGGCAGGCCTGACCTCCGACCGGGTGGCGGTGCGCTCCTCCGCCCTCCAGGAGGACAGCCAGTTCAGCTTCGCCGGCCAGTTCGAGACCGTCCTCAACGTGCCCCGGGAGCAGGTGGAGCAGCGCTACAAGGAGGTCATCGCCTCCCAGTTCACCCCCCGGGCCCTGTACTATTGCCATACCAGCGGCTTCTCTTACCAGGAACTGGCCATGGGGGTGCTGGTCATGGAGATGGTGGCGGTTAAGGTGGCCGGGGTGCTCTACACCTCGGACCCCCGGGGCGGCGAAGCCACCATCATCAACTCGGTGTGCGGCCTGGGCTCCCTGGCGGTGGGAGGCGTAGTGGAGCCCGACATCTACCGGGTGGAGGAAGGCCGCCTGGTGGCTCAACACGTGGGCGAGAAGACCCGCATGCACGTGCCGGCCGCCCAGGGCGGCATCCTGGAGATGGGGGTCCCGGCAGAGTTGCAAGGGCCCTGTTTGAACGAAGAGCAGGTCCTGGCTCTCACCGCGCTGGGCCAGCAGGTGAGGGGCCATTTCGGCCTGCCCCAGGACATCGAGTGGGCCCTGGGGACGGACGGGAACTTCTACCTGCTGCAGGCCCGGCCCCTGAGGGTGAGCCGACAGCTCAAGGCCGAGTACCTGCCTCCCAAGATCAAGGGAGCGGAAGTCCTTCTGGAGAAGGGCATCATCGCCTCCCGGGGGGCCGCCGCCGGTCCGGTGCATTTCCGGCAGGGGGAGTCGCTCCAGGAAATCCCCCCGGGTGTGGTGCTGGTGACGGATCGGGCCCTGCCCGAATACGGCCTGGCGGTGGGCCGGGTGGCGGCCATGGTCTCAGAGGCGGGCAGCGCCACCAGCCACCTGGCCACGGTGCTCCGGGAAGCGAAGGTGCCGGCGATTTTTGGGGCGAAACAGGCTGCCACCCTCCTCAAGGCGGGAGAGACGGTGACCGTGGACGCCTATTACGGCAACATTTACCGGGGCCGGGTGGAGGAACTGCTCAAGGTGCCCCGGGGCGACGACGCCATGCTGCGCCAGACCCGGGCCTTCAAGGTCCTGGAGCGCACCTTGAAGCACATCACCCCCCTGAATCTCCTGGACCCCCGGGGGGAAAACTTCCGTCCCGAGTTCTGCCGCACCTACCACGACATCACCCGCTTCGCGCATGAAAAGGCCATGGCGGAGCTCTTCCACCTCCCCGGCGGCCGGCTGGCGGAGGACGGGGCCCGGCGGCTGGCCAGCAACCTGCCCCTGGACCTTCATATCATCGACCTGGGCGGGGGGCTGGCGCCTGAGGCCGCCGACCTGGCCACGGTGCGGCCCGAACACCTGCGCTGCCGGCCCATGCTGGCCTACTGGCGGGGGGTGAGCGCGGTGGGCTGGACCGGCCCCAAGCCCGTGGACCTGGCCGGGTTCATGTCGGTGGTCATGAGCACCGCCACCGACTCCGGCGCCAGAGAGCGGCTGCACGAGAAAAATTTTGCTATAATTACCGATGATTACATGAACCTGTCCAACCGCCTGGGGTTCCACTTCGCTACCATCGAGTCTTACCTGGGGATGCCGGGCGAGAGCTATGTGAGTCTCACCTTCTACGGCGGCGGGGCGGAGTTGCCCCGCCGGATGCGCCGGGTGCGGTTCCTGGCCAAGGTCCTCGGGCAACTGGACTTCCGGGTGGAGCTCAAGGAGGACTCCATCACCGCCCGCATCGACGGTTTTGACGCCCCGGCCCTGGAAGAGAGGCTGGAACTCTTGGGCCGGCTGATGATGGTCAGCAAGCAGCTGGACATGGTCATGCTGTCGGAAGAGGCGGTGGAGCAGCACTACCAGGAGTTTCTCTCGCAACACTATAACGCCAGGGTTTGAGTTGGAATCAGTAGTGTCCGGCAGGGATTTTGCACTCGGTGTTAAGCGGGTAAATTGACAGAATGTAGCCGCAGGCTTTAGCCTGCGCCAGCACAGGCTGGAAGCCTGTGCCACCAAAGATTTTTTGATGAAAATGGGAGTCCTCGGAAAACCAAGGACACCATGTCCAGACATGTAGGGTGGGCACGGCCCACCTTTATAATTGCTTAAGTATTCAAAATGGCTAGTTAATGGGGCACGGGCCCTGGCTGCGAGCGCAATATTTGTACCGGACACTACTGAGTTGGAATAATTTTTCATGGTGAAGATAGGGATCAGAAGGCTGCTGACGGGCCTGGGACTGGTGGTGGTGCTGCTGCTGGCGGTGGCCTTCATCCTGGGAATCCTGTCGTTGAAGCGGGCCCAGGAGATCGTCTCCGACGACTTCCAGCAGCAGCAGCTGATCCTGGCCCGGACTACGGCCCGGCAGTTAGAGGACGGCATGGCCTTTCTGCGCCGGGAGCTCAAGATCCTGGCCTATTCCCCGGCCATCCAGTACCTGGAGGACGTGGCCTGGGCCAACCGCATGAAAGTCAGCTTCGATGAGCTCTCCAAAATGGGCGTGGTGGTTATTGAGCGCCTTGACTTTTCCGGTAAGGTGGCTGACAAGGCCTATGTGCTGGACGCCGATGGCCCCCACCTCCGGCACGAAGATTTCAGCCGAGCGCCCGAGGTGGCCTGGGCCCGGGACCCGGCCAACCGGGGAAAGATTTACCAGGGGCCCATTGTCCTGCAACCGCAAAACGATCATAAGGCGCCCTTCATGATCATGGCCACCCCGGTGTACGAAGAGAGCGTGGACGAGTCCCACCCCCGGGCCACCGGCAACCTGGACGGGGTGCTGCTGTTTAAGATCGACCTGGCCCAATTCACCGGCCACTACTGTGCCAGCATCCGCTCCGGCCGCACCGGATACTGCTGGGTGATGGACGATAAAGGGGTATTTCTGTATCACCCCGAGCGGGAATTTATCGGGGAAGATGCCTTCACTGCCCGGGGC
>DASWLF010000503.1:0-5251 GCA_036396255.1 Desulfobaccales bacterium | reverse complement strand
GTCCAAGACGGTGTCCGCTTCCAGCCAGATGTCGGTGCGAAAATGCCTGGCCCCTTCGTCCAGGTACTTGCTCATGGTGACGAATTCATCCTGGAGCCCCATTTTGTTGGCCGCCATGGCATGGGCGGCGATCACGGTCCTTTCGTAAAAAAGGTGACTGGCGCCGATATGATCGAAGTGTTCGTGGGTCAGAATAATGAGGTGAATGTCCCGGGGCGCCAGGCCCACTTCGGCCAGACAGTTCTTTAAATTCTCAAAGTTAACGGCTGAGCCGGTGTCAATCAGGACGTTCTTCCCCTGACCTTTAACCAGGTAAACGTGACATCCGGGTCTCTCGGAACGGAATTGATAAATATTCTTCCTTAACTCCACACTTTTGGGTTTCGCCTTAGCTGAGTCCATCCGGGAGTCCTCGCCAGATTATTAATTATTTTAGTCGCTGCTCTAATTCAGCCAGCTTCTCATTCATACCCCGAAGTCGCTGGCAAAGGATGTGCATGACGGTGAGGGCAAAGGCCGGCTGGTGGCTGACCAGGAAAAGGAATTTATCCCGGTCCAGGGCCAGGAGGCGGGTATGGTCCGCGCCGGCGATGGCGCTGACGCTGCGGGGAGCATTGTCCACCAGCGCCATTTCCCCAAAAAATTCGCCCCGTTTGATGGTGGCGATGACAGTTTCCCATCCCGTGGATTTCTTGATGAGGTTCACAGCTCCGGTGTGGACGATATACATCTCATCGCCAAAACTGCCTTCTTCGAAGATAACTTCGGATTCCTGAAAGACCCGGGTCACTTTCTTAAGGTATGGATTGTCGACCATAGCCATTCCTTTAAACTTTCATTTCGTTAATCAGAAGGCTGGACCAACGAAATTAGGTTGTCCCAGTAGGCCCACACCTTAACTGAGAATGCGGCGTTTCATCTAAAGTGCCCCAAATCGTGCCGGTGATTTCTTTTTCTCAAGGACAATGCTTCTCATGGGAAGCACAATAGCACAATTTTTTTTAAAAAATCAAACCGATTATGCCGTTACCTCCAATGAAGTAGACAGCCGGAGGGAGGATTCGGTAGGGGCGGTTCGCGAACCGCCCCTACTGTCTCCCCCTCCCTGAACTACAAGGATTCACTCAGAGTAAAGGACATAATCATATAATCAAATTTCTTGCCAGAGTTGGGGCATAGCACTCCAGGGGCAAGCAGGCATCTCATGATTGGCCGACGAATAATCCCCGGCCAGCAGCCAGCGGGGCATGGTTTGCTGAGCGCGTCAGTAATTGTAAACTCAGAACTCAATAACGGTTGACAATCGAAGTCGCATGGGTGATGTTTATTCGGGATTGCGCTGATGAATTATTCTGAGTGGCAAGAGATTTTTGGGCTGGGGTGGGCGGAGTTGTGGCCCTATCTGGGGGAGGCGACGCGCCTGCGGGAGGCCCGCTTCGGGCGTCGGGTCAGTTTCTGCGTCATCATCAACGCCAAGAGCGGCGCCTGCTCCGAGGACTGCGCCTTCTGCTCCCAGGCGGCCCGGGCCCAGAGTGAAGTTCCCCGCTACCCGCTGCTGCCCCGGGAACAACTGGTGGCCGCGGCTGAGAAGGCGGCTGAGGCCGGGGCGGCCCGCTTCTCCATCGTCACTTCGGGGCGGGGGATAATCTCGCCCCGGGAGCAGGGGGCCGTGGTGGCGGCGGTGGCCGCTATCCGGGAGGCCGTGCCCCTCAAGGTCTGCGCCTCCTTGGGGATCGCGGAGGGGGGCTTTTTGCGCGAGCTCAAGGCCGCGGGCCTCTGGCGCTTTCACCACAACCTGGAGACCGCGGCCTCCTTCTTCCCCTCCATCTGCACCACCCACACCTATGCCGAGCGGGTGGCCACCATCGAGGCGGCCCGGGAAGCGGGGCTGTCGGTGTGCGCCGGCGGCATCCTGGGGCTGGGGGAGAGCGTGGCTCAGCGCTGGGAGCTGGCCCAGGCCATTGGGGCCCTGCCGGTGGACGCCATCCCCCTCAATTTTCTGCACCCCCTGCCGGGCACCGCGCTGGCGGAGCGCCCCAAGCTTACGCCCCTTACGGCGCTTAAGGCCATCGTGGCCTTCCGGCTGCGGTTTCCGGAACGCTCCATCATCATCTGCGGAGGCCGCCAGGAAACCTTGCGCTCTTTGAGCCCGCTGATCTTTGCGGCCGGGGCCGACGCGGTGATGACCGGGGACTACCTCACCACCCGGGGACGCCTGCCGGAAGACGACCGCCAGATGCTAACGGACCTGGGACTGGAGCTGGAGGGAGGGTAGGGAAGTGGGTTTTCAGGGAGGGGGCTAGGGGCCGACGGCCCCTACCCCCTCCCTGAACCCTCCCCCAACCCCCATAAGTATTCTTATGGCCTTGGAAGTCGGGGCTGCAGGCCCCGCCTTCCAAGGCCCCTTAAAGGGTTGGGAGGGGGGCTTGGTGGGGAGGGCAGGGACCACTGGTCCCTGGCCCTCCCCCCAAAAACAACTATCATGAAATTACCACTCTTACCGAAAATTAGAGGCATATTCGTAACCGGCACCGACACCGACGTGGGCAAGACCTGGGTGGCGGCGGGACTCACCGCGGCGCTGCGGCGGCGGGGGGTGGCGGCCGTCTATTTCAAGCCCATCCAGAGCGGCTGCCCGGAAGAGGCCGGCCGGCTCATGCCCACGGATGCCAGGTTTGCCCGGGACCTGGCGGGTCTTTCCGAGCCCCTGGAGCTGCTCACCCCCATTACGTTGCGCCTGCCGTTGGCGCCGGGGGTGGCCGCGGTCCGGGAGGGCGTCCGGGTGGATCTCAACCGGGTGGCCGCGGCCGTGGCCGAACTTGCCGGACGCTACGAGTTTTTCGTGGTGGAAGGGGCCGGGGGGCTCTACGTGCCCCTCATTGACACCTCCTTCCTGGTGCTGGACCTGGCCCGCTGGTTGGGCCTCCCCCTGGCGGTGGTGGCCCGGCCCGGCCTGGGCACCATCAACCACACGGCCCTCACCGTGGCCGCGGCCCGCCAGGCCGGCCTAAAGGTGGCCGGGGTGATCATCAACCGCTATCCGGCCAAGCCTTCCCTGGCCCAGGAGACCAATCCGGCGGTGATGGAAGCCCTGACGCAGACGCCCATCCTGGCCAGGGTGCCGGAGGTGGCCGACCTGGGGGAGCCGAGGAGCCGGAATCAGTTTTTGGCGGCCATGGCTGAGATCGCGGAGCAGCTTTCTCCATTGACTCAAGGTCGGTAAGGCGGCCGTCCCTGGACGCTTGCGGCGGCGGGCCCAGAGGCCCGCCCTACCAGTAATGAGATGGTCCGATGTTAGAGCAACTCTCCCAAGAACTGGCTGCCCTGGAAGCCCAGGCCCTGCGGCGGCGGCTCCAGACGGTGGAAGCAGTCCTGCCCGGCGGCAAGGTGCTCCTCGCCGGGCAGGTCCTGCTGAATCTCTCTGCCAACGACTACCTGGGCCTGGCCCAGGACCCCCGGGTCGTGGAGGCGGCGCAAGCGGCCGCGGCCCGGTGGGGGACGGGGGCCGGGGCCTCCCGGCTGGTGGCGGGGCATTTTGCCCTGCACCAGGCGGTGGAGCAGCAATTGGCCGGCTTCAAGGGCGTCGAAGCCGCAGTGATCTTCAGCAGCGGCTATGCGGCCAACCTGGGAGCGATCTCCGCCCTGGCGGGGCCCGGGGACGTCATTTTCAGCGACCGGCTCAACCACGCCAGCATCTACGACGGCATCAAGCTCTCCGGGGCGAGCCTGGCGCGCTTCCCCCACCGGGACCTGGAACGCCTAGAGCGGATGCTGCAAAAGACGCCGGCAGGCAAACGGCGCCTCATCGTCACCGATTCGGTGTTTTCGGTGGACGGCGACCTGGCGCCCCTAACCGGCCTGGTGGCCCTGAAGGAGAGGTACGGGGCCTGGCTGATGATCGACGAAGCCCACGCCACCGGGGTGTTGGGGCCCCGGGGTGGGGGGCTGGCCGAGGCCCTGGGACTGACCTCCCGGGTGGAGATTCACATGGGCACTTTCTCCAAGGCCCTGGGGTCCCTGGGGGGGTACGTGGCCGGTGACCGCCGGCTCATCGACTACCTGCACAACCGGGCCCGCTCCTTCATCTATTCCACCGGGATGGCGCCGCCGGTGTTGGGGGCCATTGCCGCGGCCCTGGAAATCGTGGCCCGGGAGCCCCAGCGCCGGGCCCACCTGCTGGAGGAGGCGGAGAAGTTCCGGCGGGGCCTGGCGGGGGCCGGCCTTAACACCCTGGGCAGCGAGACCCAGATCATCCCGGTGCTGGTGGGGGAAAACGCCCGGACCCTAAAATTTGCGGCCCGCTTAAGGGAGCGGGGTCTGATGGCCGTGGCGCTGCGGCCCCCCACGGTGCCGCCGGGCCGGGCCCGGGTGCGGTTTTCCCTGTCCGCGGCCCACTCCCGGGAGGACCTGGCCGGCGCCCTGAAGACCATCGTGGCGGTGGCCCGAGAAATGGGCCTGGCGCGGTGAAGACCCTGGTCCTCTTCCATGGCTGGGGCGCCGCGGGCAGCATCTGGCGGCGCCAAACCGAGGCCTTCGGCTCCCGGCTGCGGGTCCTGGCCCCGGACATCACTGCCTGGGAGCCCGAATGGTTCCGGCAATACTTGAGAGAATTGCCGCTTCCGGAAAGCGTTCTGGCGGGGTGGTCCCTGGGGGGCATGCTGCTGATGGAGGTCCTGGCCCGACATCCGGGGCCGCCGCCCGGGGGCCTGGTGCTGGTGGGCGTGGCCGCCTCTTTTTGCCGGCGGCCCGAATTCCCCTGGGGCCAACCCGCCGCCGGGGTGCGGGCCATGCGCCGGGCCCTCAGGGATCAACCCCGCCAAGTGCTGCAGGAGTTTGCCCGCAGTTGCCTGGCGCCGGGGGAGGAGAACTTCCGGGCCGAAGCCGAGGCCGCCTTCCGGTGGGCGGCCCATCCGGAGAGCCTGGGCGCGGGCCTGGATTATCTGCTGCGCCAGGATCTCAGGGGCAGCCTGGGCCCCCTTCCGGCAGCGCCGGTCATCGTCCAGGGGGAGGCGGACCGGATTGTGGCCCCCTCCCAGGCGAAGTTTATCCACCAGCACCTGCCCGGCTCCAGGCTCCACCTTCTGAAAGGGGCGGGACACCTCCCCTTTCTGACCCAGGCGGCGGTGTTTAACGGGATATTGGCTGGGGTCTTGAGGGGAGGGCCGGGGGAAAACGATTCCCCCGCCCTCCCCTCAAACTCCCCTCCCAACCCCCTATATAGGGGGTTGGGGGAGAGGATTTGGGAGAGGGA
>DASWLF010000502.1:0-2965 GCA_036396255.1 Desulfobaccales bacterium | reverse complement strand
GGGACAGCAAGTCCCCCGCCCTCCCCTCAAACTCCCCTCCCAGCCCCCTGAAAAGGGGCGGGTTAAGGCGGGGCCGTTGGCCCCGACTTAGCCCGCCAAACTTAAGGGTTTGGGGGAGGGGGTTTGGGGGAGGGGGTAAGGGCCGTTGGCCCTTAGCCCCCTCACCCAAGTCCATCACGGCATCACCGGCACCGCCTCCAGGCCGGTGGTCTCGGGGAAGCCGACCATGAGGTTGAAGTTCTGCAGGGCCTGGCCGGCCGCGCCCTTGTTGAGGTTATCGATGGCCGAGAAGACAATGACCCGGCGGCCTTGCCGGTCGACCCGGAGGGCCAGATCGCAGAAATTCGAGCCCCGCACGTCCCGGGTATCGGGAAGACTGCCCGGCGGATGGAGGCGCACGAAGGGATGGCCCTGATAGAACTTCCGGTAGAGTTCCCGGAGATCCCCTTCGGACCGGGGCTCCCTCAGGCTGCCGTAAAGCGTTCCCAGGATGCCCCGGCTCATGGGCACGAGATGAGGGGTAAAGGTGACTGTAACCGGCGTGCCGGCCAGCCAGCTCAGCTCCTGCTCCATCTCGGGGGTATGCCGGTGCTCCAGCACTTTGTAGGCCCGGAAGCCGTCGTTGACTTCGCAGAACGATAAGCCCAGCAGGGCCTGGCGCCCGGCGCCGCTCACCCCGGATTTACAATCCGCAATCACCGAATGAGGCTCCAGGAGGCCGGCTTGAGCCAGAGGGGCCAGCCCCAGAACGACGCAAGTGGGATAACAGCCGGGGTTGCCCACCAGGCGCGTCCGGCGCACCTCCTCCCGATGCAGTTCGGGCAAGCCGTAAACCGCCTCCGTTGACAACTCCGGCGCCGTATGGGCCTGATACCACTTTTCATAGAGGCTGACATCCCGGAAGCGGAAGTCCGCGCTCAGGTCCACCACTTTGCACCCCAGGGCCAGGAAACGGGGGACTAGGCCCATGGCGGTTTGGTGGGGAATGGCGGTGAAGACCACTTGGGCCTGGGCCGCGATCATCGCAGGGTCAAGGTCCTGGCTGAAGGGAAGGTCGACGATGCCAGCCAGGGCCGGGAAAATCTGAGAGAAGGGCCGGCCCGGATATTCCAGGGAGGTGAGGGCCACCAGCTCGCAGCCCGGATGCCGCACCAAAAGGCGCACCAACTCCAGCCCGGCGTAGCCGGAAGCGCCTATGACTGCTACTTTTATCTTATTCACAGCCCTGCAACTCCTTAGCCGATATGAACCGATATGAAAGGATGTAGGGGCGGTTCGCGAACCGCCCCTACAGGATAGGCAGTATTTCGCTTAGGGAATGGACTAGCGCTTGGAGTACTGGCAGCCGCGGCGGGCGCCCCGGAGACCGTACTTTTTGCGCTCTTTGATGCGGGCGTCCCGGGTCAGGAAACCGGCCTTCTTCAAGATGGGGCGCAACTCCGGGTTCATCTCCACCAGGGCCCGGCTCAGGGCGTGCTTTACGGCTCCCGCCTGGCCTTCCTGGCCGCCGCCCCGGACATTCACCAGGATGTCCAGTTCGGGGCCCACGTTGACCAACTGCAAGGGCTTGCGCACCAGGTTGCGGGTGGTCTCCATGGGAAAGTAATCTTCGAAGCTCCGCTGGTTCACCGTGATGCGGCCGTTGCCGGGCCGCATATAAACCCGGGCCACCGCGGTTTTGCGCTTGCCGGTGGCGTGGATGGTTCCTTGCTCCGCCATCAATCCTCCCAAGTAAGGGGCACCGGCTGCTGAGCCTGGTGGGGGTGTTCCCCGCCGGCGTAGACCTTCAGCTTCGTCAGCAAGTGCCTTCCCAAACTGTTTTTAGGCAGCATTCCCCGCACTGCATGGCGCAGCACCTCCTCCGGTTTTTTCTGCAAGAGGTGCCGGGCGGAAATTTCTTTCAGCCCTCCCGGGTAGCCGGAATGCCGGTAATAGAATTTATTGTCCAACTTCCTGCCGGTTAACTGAACCTGTCCGGCATTGACCACTACCACAAAATCCCCGGTATCTATATGGGGCGTGAAAGTCGGCTTGGTTTTGCCCCGCAGCACCATGGCGATGCGGCTGGCCAGGCGGCCCAGCACCTTGCCCTGGGCGTCCACCACGTACCACTGGCGGGGCACTTCCCCTGTCCGGGCGGTATAAGTTTTCATAACAAAAGGCGCTCCTGAATCATAACCAGATATTTATAACTTCCGGATCGAAGAGTTGTCAAGAGGCTAAGTTGCTTTTAGCATAATTCTCCGGCGGGAGCCGTCAATCCCGGGCCGGCGCGCCGCCCCGGGGTGCGGCCTCCGGCGCCCCGATGATCCGGATTCAAGGAGGCAAATAAATTTCCCCCCGCAAGGGGAGTGCCTCCGGCTAAGCCCGCAAATTTCTAAAACCCTTTTCTTTGGCCGGAGAATGTGGTAGACAATTTTAAGGAAGTTACCGGTGAAAAGCTATGCCATATTGCAGTCAATGCCAATTGATCCACGGCGAAGAGCATCGATTCTGTCAACGCTGCGGCCAGCTGCTCAAGGGCTACCAGAATGCTGCAGCCCGTCCCTGTGCCCGCTGCAGCACCTTAACCTTTCCGGGACAGAAATTTTGCACCGAGTGCGGCCTGCCTTTGCGGGTGGCCCGCGTGGCCCAGGAAGAGGAAGCGGTGGAAGACCGGCCTCCCCTCTTTTATCCCCGGCGGCCTGAGCCGGCGCGGCGTCGCGGCCCCCGGCGCCCCGGCCGCATCCTGTCTTTCATCGGGGTGGTGGTTATTGCCCTGGGGGCGCTCTACTTGTGGCGCCACCTTCCCGTCCGGGTGCCAGGTGCGGACAGGCTGCCCCCAGTCTCCGCGCCCCAGGAGGACCTGCGCCGGGAAGTGGAGAAGATCTCTGAAAAGATCCGGTCCGCCCATCTTAACAAGGATATCAACAAGTGGCTCAGTTGTTACAATGCCGCCTACCCGCAGCTGGGACGCCGGGAAAAT
>DASWLF010000501.1:0-2409 GCA_036396255.1 Desulfobaccales bacterium | reverse complement strand
GCAGGCAATGAGTGACGCATTTGGCGACGCAGGCGGGGTTCAGCCCCTGGTCGATGCGGTCCATACAGTAGTCGCATTTCACCACCTTGCCGATTTGGGGATGCCACTGGGGGGCGCCCCAGGGGCAGGCGGTGATGCAGCTTTTGCAGCCCACGCACAGGGACTGCTCCACATAAATGACGCCGTCCTTGGGCCGTTTGCGCATGGCCCCGGTGGGACAGACGGGGACGCACCAGGGGTCCGAACAGTGGAAGCAGGGCATGAAGACAAAACCCATGCGGGGCAGGCCGCCCACCATCTTGGGGCCCACGAAAATGATCTGGGCCAGCCGGGGTCCCGGGGGCAGGCCCTTGTTGCTCTTGCAGTGGACTTCACAGCTCAAGCAGCCGATGCATTTCTTCTGGTCTTGCAGCAAATAATATTGACTCATGCGTTCCTCCGCAGGATTTTTAGGGGTCAGGGGTCAGGGGTCAGTTAATGATGAAAATTAAGTTGTGTTGCCGCACTTCCTGATCCCTGGTCCCTGACCCCTCACTTCACCGGCTTCACCGTCACCATGGTCTCATCCAGGGCCGGGCTGCCGCCCACCTGGTCGGAGATGTTTTCCTGGAGCAGGGCGTCGGAGGCCCCCTTCTGGTAGCAGCGGGTCTGGACCGGCACCGTCTTGCCGAAGCCGTGGAGCATGAAGACGGCCTCGGGGTGGATCAGGTCCGTCACCCTGGCTTTGATCCGGCCCATGGTTTTCAGGGGCGAGGACACCTCCACGTAACTGCCGTCCTTGATCCCCAGACGATTAGCGGCCGCGGTATTGATCCACAAGAGGTTTTCCGGCACCAGCTCGCTCAAATAGAGGTTGTTCTGGGTGGAGACGTGGGTGTGGGCCGCAGTGCGTCCCACCAACAGCCTGAGGTTGCCGTTTTGGCCGCGGGGCACCGGGCGGTAAGGGACAAAGGAGGGGAACCCGGCGCTCTCCAACAGGGGGCTCACCAACTCGATCTTACCCGACGGGGTTTTGAATTTGAGGCCCTTTTCCCGGTCCCAGAGCAGCGTCTGGTCGGTCAGGACCACAAAGCCTTTGGCGTCGAAGTCCTGGATCTTGACGCCCAGGTTCTGAAGTTGAAAGTCCCAGATGTCTTCGATGGTCTCGTAGGGGAAAAACTTTCCCAGGTCCAGGCGTTGGGCCAGCTGCTTGAGGATGAGCCAGGCGGGCCGGGTGTCGTACCTGGGGGTCACCGCCTGGCGGCGCAGGTAGAGCTGGGGTTTGAGCCCCGTGGCCAACTGGATGGAATCGGCCCTCTCCAGGTAGATGGATTCGGGCAGGATCACGTCGGCATACCAGGCGATCTCACTGAAATTGACGTCAATGGCCACGATGAGGTCCAGCTTATCCAGGGCCTGGCGGGTGGCGGCGGTGTCGGGAATGGACTGCAGCGGCTCAAAGCGGTTGGCGATGAGGGCCTTGATGGGGTAGGGGTCCTCTTTCAAGATGGCGTGGGCCAGCATCTGGGGGTTGCCGTGGGAGGCGTCGGCCACGGGGAATTTATCCTTGCCGGAGCCGTCGAAGCGGGGCGCCTTGATCTTGGGGAACTCCTGGTCCACATACTTGCCGATGTCGCCCCGGCCCGCGTCTTTGGGGCCTTTCTTGAAGAAGAGGCCGCCCTTGGCCTCAATGGACCCCATGAGGGCGTTCAAGATGATGAGGGAGCGGCGGAAGTAGATTTCATTGGGGTGGTGGGCCCCCCGGTAGCCGTAGTGGAAGACCACCGCGGGCTTGGCGGCGGCGGCTTCCCGGGCCAGGGTGACGATCTCCGGGGCGGGGATCCCGGTCTCCGCCTCGGCCCATGCCGGCGTGTAGGGCTCCACGAAGGCCTGCAGCTCCTTAAGGCCCTTGACCCAACGGCGGACGTAGACCGCGTCGTGGAGCTTCTCCTTCAGGATGGTGTGGATCAGGGCGTAATTCAGGGCCAGATCGGTGCCCGGCCGGATCATCCAGTAACGGTCGGCCTTGGCCGCGGTGATGGAGACCCGGGGGTCGATGTACGTGAGTTTGGCCCCCTTCTCCATGGCGCTCAAGAGATTGTTGATGGGCTTGATCTCCAGGGCCTCGAAGATATTGCGGCCGTACAGGACGACGTAACGGCTGTTGGCGTAATCGATGCCCACCTGGGCGTCGGTGTAGCCCGTGAGGCTGCGGAAGGCGGTGTTCACCGAGCCTTTGCACAGGGCATCGTGGGTGAAATGGTTGGGGGAGCCCAGGGCCTTCATGAAGGTCTTGCTGATGTGGGTATTCAGGTTGGTGCGCTCCCCGAAGACGACGCTCTGGGGGCCGTGCTTTTTGATGATGTCTTTGAGGCTGGCGGCCACGTAATTAAGGGCCTCGTCCCAGGTAGCCTTTTTCCACTGGCCGGC
>DASWLF010000500.1:0-10142 GCA_036396255.1 Desulfobaccales bacterium | reverse complement strand
TAGGTGCCGATGAAGTTGGGCTGCCACTGGTAGAGATAGTCGCCGATCTCCATGGAGCAGTGCCCCACCCCGTCGTTCATGGGGGTGGGCTCGATGCCGTGCCAGTGGATGGTGTGGGGCGGCGGCCCGTGGCCCTGGGTCTGGCAGTGGTAGATCACCCCCCGGGGCACCCGGATGGTGCCGCCGGGATAACTGCCGTTGTCAAAGGGGTTGTCCCCATCCCGGAAGGTCATGAACATCAAATTCTTGGCGGCCGGCGTCTCCCAAGTGGGGATGGTCAAGCCGTGAAGCAGGTCCCGCTGCACTGTGTGGCGCTGGGACACGCTGAATCCGGGGATAACCGACTGCATAAACTCGGGCACGGGATTGGTGGGCGCGATATACTCCGGCGTCAGCGGGCTCTCCTTGGGCGGGTCCCACATCTTGGCGTACATCCCCTCCATGCCGGCGATGCTGCGGCGAGGTATGGTAAATCCGGGCTGGTTGACTGACATATCCTTTCTCCTTATGTCTCCTCACCGGGAGGAGTTGGCTCTAAGGTCCTGTTTCTATCCCCCGAGGCTCAGGGAGCTTTGCCTGCGGCCGGCCCGGTGGCGCTGCTGCTGCCGCCCAGATCCAGCATCATCTGGAAATCCTCATCAATGGGGAAGTCAATCCGAGTGGCGGGATTGCTATTGTCCCCGATGAAATACATGCCCGAGATCAAGGCGGTGTTGTAGTTGGCGCCCTGGGTAACCTGGTCCGGCTCCGAATGGCTGTGCATGGGGAAGCACAGGGGGGACTGCCGCTGGGCAATATCCACCGTCCCACTCAGAAAGGCTTTCTTGATGGTGCCGACCTTGGGATGATGCATGCTGAACTCTTCCACCGGCGGCCAGGCCGGGTGGGAGGCGGCGCCGGGGAAGCCCGGGAAGGGCGGGTTGGCCAGGGTGGCCAGGGCGGCATTGCCGCTGCCGCCTCTGCCGATGCCCCCTTCATTGGGGACATCCGGGGGCCGCATGTAGGGCAAGGTATAGTCCATCTGCCCCATGGGATGCAGGAAAAAGACATCCACCCACAAGGGGTTGTCCGAAACCACGTTGTCGACGGAGGTCACGTACACGTGGTTGGCATGGATGTGCATGGAATGGGTCCACAGCCCGGCGTTAATGACCCGGACCAGGGAAATCTCGCCCACCCGGTTCATGGGGGTGATGGACGCATGATTGTGGGAGAAATGCCCGGACTGGCCGTTGATGGTGAAGAAATGGGGCTTCCGGTTGAACCGGTCCAGTTTGGGGGTGTTGGCCCGCCCATCGTTGGAGGTGGCGATGAAGGGATCGTTGACGAAGCGCTCCACGAACTGGGCCGCGGGGTAAAACGGTTGACCCGCGGTGGGCCGGAAGTTCCCCACCTCGGCAAACAGCACCGGGCTGGCCTCGTGGACCAGCCAGATATACTGCCGGAAGGGCGGGGCTGGATTGGGTTCCTGATCATGACCCTCATGCCAGGCCAGGCCGGGCCACCAGTCGGCGGTGCCGAAGTCGTCGTAGAGTTGCCTGATCGGATGCCCGTCCGACAGGTTGTAGGGGTATTTGGACCAGCCAAATGGCGGCTCGCCCCCTCCAGGCATGACAATGAAGGCGCCGTGCAACCCCATGACCCGGTTCACCGGCAAGTTCAGATTGTCGTAGTACAGATAGGTGCCCGCCTTGCCCACGGGGACGCTAATCGTGCCGGTGAAGGTCGCACCCGGGTTGATGGTCCCGGTGGAGAAGCCGATCCCCGGAATGGCAAAGGCGTGAGGGTGAGGCAAAGCGTTGGTGACGACAATGGGGATCGAGTCTCCCTCGGTGGCATAGATCTGGGGCCCGGGAACTTCGGCCGGCATCGTCGCCTCTTTGAAGAACCAGAAGTAGCAGGTGGCTGTGTTTCTCGGTATGTGAGTGGCCATCTGCTTGATGGCGTCGGTGATGGTGAAGTTGAGGGACTGGGTGATCGCGTAGGCCCGGTTCCCACCCCCCCAGGGTACCGACAGCTGACTGCCCACCACCAGGGCCGCGGCGCCGGCAGTGCCGTACTTGATAAACTCCCTTCGGTTAATTTTTTTCATGATTTTCTCCTTCTCCATGGTTACCAGGAACCTTGACAGGGCTGCATGTGCTTACGTTCCGCGGAAGAACGGCGGCATGATCATGGGATAGAGCACGTCCATGCGGTTCAGCGGCAACATGCTCCAGGTGTCCACCCACCAGAGGTTGTCGAAAGACCCCTCGGGGGTGGTGGGTCCGGCGCCGGTGGCATAGGCCCAGCTGTACACCTTAGGTAACATCGATCATCTCGTGGTAGATTTCAATGATGTCCAGGTTCAAGCCGACGTTGGCCGCCACGGCCTCGGTGCGTTTGAATATGGGCGGCAACGCGACAGACCCCAGGGCGACGGCGGTCAGCCCTATCATGCTTTTCTTAAATAAATCCCCTTTCATCCTTAATTTGCCTCCTTCTCCAGGAAATAATTTCTTTACACCGCCGCGAATTCGCTGCCTTGTACCCAGGTCGGGGTGCCTCGTTTATTTGCAGCTTTATATGTACTTATATAGTAAGGTGGCCGTGGCTGTAAATGCGCCTAACTACCTAAATTATTACAATAATTAAGGCCTATAACCTTAGCTAAAACTAGCCTGAGAGAGATGCGCATAGTCATGACTAGGACTAGCTTGGGAGCGATGCATAGAGCCCTAACTAGAATTAGCTATGCGGGTCTGATAGGAATGTCTCAGAAAAGGCTTTGGGAAGATGAAAAGATTATTAGAAAGAAAATGAGGTTACCAATGGCTGCTGTATTATCTCGTCCACAATTATAGAAAAGATCCTAAACTATGGGCTGGCATATGCGTAAACCTGAAGGCGGATGAGATTCAGGTAAGCCAGTAAGCATAAGAAAGGGTAGAAATCAGAAAGATCGCAACAATCGTTGGCAAAAAATTCTTCAAGAGCAGATCACGATAGATTCAGGAAGGCTTTTTCGACAGCTTCGCTATTTAAAGATAATTTCTAGTAACGTTGAATAGTTACGATAAGCGTTGCCTATCCTTAACCTCAATTTTTCCCAGATAAGGCCTGAAAAGCTAGTCCGGAAGGTGCTCCCGGGCCAGGCGCTCCCCCAGGGCCCGGGCTGCGGCCAGCTCCTCTGGGTCGGGGATGTATTTGACCTGGAAGCCTTCGTGCACCACTTTCATTTTCATGGCCTCCAACTCCTGGTTGATGAGGCCCACGGCCTGGCCGCTCCAGCCGAAGGACCCGAAGGCCGCGGCCGCCTTGTTCCTGGGCTTCAGCCCCTTCAGGTAGGTCAAGAATTCCGCCATGGTGGGGAACATCTGGTTGTTGAGGGTGGGGGAGCCCAAGAGCAGCAGGCCCGCGTCCAGGACCTCGGTGACGATGTCGCTGTAATGGGTGCGCCGCAGGTGATGCAACTGGGCCTCCACCCCCGCGTCCATCAGGCCCTGGGTCAGGGCCTCGGCCAGCATTTCGGTGGAATGCCACATGGTGTCGTAAATGACCAGGGCCTTGGGCTCCACCGCCCCGCTGGCCCATTTCCGGTAAGCCTCCAGCACCCAGGCCAGGTTTTTCCGGTAGATGAGGCCGTGGTCCGGGGCGATGGTCTTGAAGGTCAGTCCCAGCTTGGCGATCTTGTCGAACAACTGGGTAACCAGACCCCCGAAGGGCATGAGGATGTTGGCGTAGTATTTTTTCAGCTGGCGGGCATAGTCCTCCGGGGCGTCGGGCAGGTGGTCGTCGAAGCGGGCGCTGGAGGCCAGGTGGGCCCCGAAGGCGTCGCTGGAGAACAGCACTTGCTCCTCCTTGAGGTAGGTCATCATGGAGTCGGGCCAGTGCAGCATGGGGGTCTCCAGGAAGCTCAGGTTATATCGGCCCAAGGAGAGCTCGCTGCCGGTCTTCACTTCCTCAAAGGGCCAGTCCTGTTTATAATGGCGGCTCAGGCCCGCTTTGCCCAGCGGGGAGCAGAAGATCTTCTCCGGCTTGACCTGGGCCACCACCTGGGGCAGCCCCCCCGAGTGGTCCATCTCCACGTGGTTGGAGACGATATACGAGATCTTCTCCGGGTCGACGATTTCGGCCACCCGGGCCAGCATCTCGGGGACCAGTTCCCGCTTCACGGTGTCGATGAGAGTGAGGCGGTCGTCCACGATGAGGTAGGCATTGTAGGTGGTGCCGTCTTCCGTCTGATAACCGTGGAAGTCCCGCAGGGTCCAATCCACCACACCCACCCAGTATACTTTCGGGGCCAATTCTACCGGCATAAAGCCCTCCTAAGGATGAAAATTTGAGGGAGGGGGCCAGGGGCACCCGCCCCTGCCCCCCCCTCAACCTCCCTCCCCCAACCCCTTATAAGGGGTGATGAGATGGCAGGCAAGGCGGGGCCTTAGGCCCCGCCTTGCCTGCCCCTTTCGCGGGTTGGGAGGGGGGTTTGGGGGGAGGGCAGGGACTTTTTTGTAAGTGTCCCTGGCCCTCCCCCCAAAACCAATCAATACGCCTCCTCGTGGTCCAGGTCCTGCTCCCGCACCTTGTCCTTGAACAGCCAGTGGACCCACACCTGATAGGCGATGACCAGGGGCACGAAGGTCAGGGCCACCCCCAGCATGATCTTCAGGGTCAAGGGGCTGGAGGAGGCATTGTGGATGTTCAGGCTATGGGCCGGGTCGATGCTGGACTTCAGCAGGTCGGGATAGAGGCCCACCACCCCGAACAGGGTGGCGGCGGCGATGGTGGCGGCTGAGGCGAACCAGGCCTTCCACCACCGGGCCTTTCCCATGAAAACCCGGATCATGATCAGCGCCGCCACCGCCACGGCCGGAATCAGGAACAGCACCGGGTGGGCCAGGTAGTTGTCGTACAGGAAGGTCAGGCGCTGGGTGGAGAGCAGGAACAGCACCGCCATGACCAGGAGCCAGGGCCAGAGCTTGCGGGCCATGGCCGCCCCCCGTTGCTGCAGGTCGCCTTCGGTCTTTACCGCCAGCCACAGGGAGCCATGCACCGTGAACAGCAGAAGGAAGAGCAGGCCCCCGGCCAGCCCGTAGGGGTTGATTAAAGTGAGGAGGCCGCCCTGGTAGATACCTCCGGCCCCGATGGGAATGCCCTGGAAGAGGTTGGCGAAGGCCACCCCGAACAGCAGGGCCGGCAGGAAGCTGCCCAGGATCAGGCACCAGTCCCAGATGGACTTCCACCGGGGGTGGTCCAGGGCGTCCCGGAAGGCGAAGGAGATGCCCCGCAGGATCAGGGCGAAGAGGATGAGCATCAGGGCCGAGTAGAGGCCGCTGAACATCACCGCGTAGGCGGTGGGGAAGGCCGCAAAGGTGACCCCGCCGGCGGTGATGAGCCAGACTTCGTTGCCGTCCCAGTGGGGCCCCATGGTGCGGTAGATGAGGCGGCGCTCCGTGTCGTTTTTGGCCAGGAACGGCATCAGGGCTCCCAGCCCCAGATCATAGCCGTCCAGCATGAAATAAACGGCCCACAAGACCCCCCACAGAATGAACCAGATGGTCTCCAGCATGGTTCAGACCTCCTCTCCGGCGGCCGCGGGCAAAGGCTGCGGCCCCAAACGGGCATATCTGATCATGAGATAGAACGCCGCGGCCCCCAGCAGCGAGTAAACCAGGATAAAAGCCCCCAGACTGACCCCTACCTGGGAGGCGGCGATGGGAGACACCGCGTCCCTGGTTTTCATCAACCCATAGACGATCCAGGGCTGGCGGCCCACCTCGGTGACGATCCACCCCGCCTGCAGGGCGATGTAGGGCAGGGGGATGGCGTACAGCATCACCTTCAGGAAGCCGGGGCTTTCCAGCAGCTTGTTGCGCTTGAACCAGGCCACCACCGTGAGCAGGGCGAAGAGAAACCCCAGCCCCACCATGGTTCTGAAGGCGACAAAGGTCAGGGTCACCGGGGGCCGTTCATCCTTGGGGAAATCCTTGAGCCCTTTGACCGGCGCCTGGAAAGAGTGGTAGGCCAGCATACTCAGGGCCCCGGGGATCCTACCCAACTCCACCAGGTTGCGCTCGTTTTTCTCATCGGGAATCAGAAACAGCCACATGGGGGCTCCGGTCTGGGACTCCCAGTGGGACTCCATGGCCGCCAGCTTGGTGGGCTGGATCTTGGCCACCTCGCCGCCGTGGATGTGCCCCTGAACGATCTCCGCCAGGGAAAAGACGAGGGCGAAGGTGAGGGCCATTCGGAAGGACTTGGTAAAAAAAGGAATGTGTTGCCGGCGGAGCAGGTGGTAGGCGCTGATCCCCATGACGAAAAAGCCCGCCAGGATGTAAGCGCCGCTGACGGTGTGGAAGAACTGCTGGATGGCAAAGGGCTGGGTGACGATGGCCAGAAAATCGGTGAGCTCGGCCCGGCCGCCCCGGATGGTGTACCCCACCGGATGCTGCATCCAGGAGTTGGCGATCAGGATCCACAGGGCCGATAAGTTGGACGCCAGGGCCACCAGCCAGATGCTCAGGCAGTGGACCCGAGGAGAGAGCCGGTTCCAGCCGAAAATCCACACCGCCAGGAAGGTGGATTCCAGGAAGAAGGCCAGAGTGGCCTCAATGGCCAGCAGCGACCCGAAGATGTCCCCCACGTAGCTGGAGTACCGGGACCAGTTGGTGCCGAACTGAAATTCCAGGGTGAGGCCCGTGACCACCCCGATGGCAAAGTTGATGATGAACAGCCGCCCCCAGAACCTGGCCATCCGCCGGTAATCTTCGTCGCCGGTCCTGACGTAGATTGTCTCCATGATGGCGATGAGGATTGACAGGCCCAGGGTCAGGGGCACAAAGATAAAATGGAAAAAGGTGGCCACCGCGAATTGTAAGCGCGAAAGCATCAGGGCGTCCATTAGTTGCCTTCCTCCCTTCCTTCCTGGCTGAAGCGATTAAAAGTACCAGCCACTATCATCCTCCCCGGGGAGCAGCTGGCTTGGACACGGAGCCTGGCGGACCTGACGGCCGGGCCAGTCCCGCTGCCCGCCGCGGTGCTAAGCATCTTTATGGATATGTTATTAGATAATAATAATTACTCATTTGTCAAGGCGGCAAAGCGAGGAAGGCTGAACTTTGGCTACAAAAATATCTGGAGCAGGTACGGACCCGGATGGAGTGCCAGCCCCGTTGGGGCGCCGGACCGGTTACAGTCCTTCTTTGGCCAACTCTTCCAGGAGGGTCTTCTGCTTCTTGGTCAGGTTGGCGGGAGTTTCCACGATGATGCGGACGTACTGGTCCCCCCGGGTCTTGCCGTTGGCCATGGGCAGACCGTAGTTTTTGAGGCGCATCTTGGTATGGCTCTGGGTGCCGGCCGGCACCTTGAGGCTCATGGTCTTGCCGTCCAGGGTGGGGACCGTCACCTTGGTGCCCAGGGTGGCCTCGGTGAATCTGATCTTCCGATCCACATAGAGATCGTTGCCCTCCCGCTTGAAGACCGGGTGCTCCACCTCCTTCAGCTTGACATAGAGATCGCCGGCCGGCCCCCCCATGGGGCTGGGCTGTCCCTTGCCGCTGAGGCGCAATTTTTTCCCCGGCAGGGTCCCCGGCGGGATTTTCACCGAGATCTTCTCCACGTGGCCGTTGTGGCTGAAGCTCACCAGTTTCTCGGTGCCGAAGGCCATTTCATGGAGAGTGATGGGTATCTCCACCTGCAGGTCCACCCCCTTGGCGGGATGAGCCTGGCCCTCAAAGCCTTCCGGACCGCCGTAGCGGAAGATGCGGGTGCGGCCGCCTCCCCGGCCAAAGGGCCGGCCCCCTCCCAGGCCGCCGAACAGACGGCTGAAGATGCTGTCGGAAATGCCGGCTTCGAAGATGTCGCTGAAATCGAAATTGCGGAAGATGTCTTCCTGGGAAAACTTCTGTCTGAAGACCTGGGAGCCGAACTGGTCGTATTCCCGTCTTTTCTCCGGATCGCTCAAGACCGCGTAGGCTTCGCTGATCTGCTTGAATTTCTCTTCGGCCTGCTTTTTGTCGCCTTTGGCTTTATCGGGATGGTACTTTTGGGCCAGCTTGCGGTACGCCTTCTTGAGCTGGTCCGGGGTGGCATCCCGGCTAACCCCTAGTAACTGGTAATAGTCCGTTTCCGTCATGGTCTGCTCACATTGCCGAATCTATCCGGGTAGGCAAAACGAGATTAATTTTTTTCGCCATAAAAGTAAATACCGCCTCGCCAGTTTCCGTATCGGTCTGGTTTCCTCACGCCCACCGGCAAAGGCCAATTGGGCCTATTATAAGACCCGGGGGATTTTTGTCAAGGAATCATTAAGTATAACCTTTCTATTTTATTAGTAAAATCTTTTAAGAGCCGCCGCGCCGGCAGATTTTCCTCCTTGATTAATTCTTTCCTTTCTGATAACAATACTTTTCTATACATCTGCCTGGTTTCCAACCCGGCGAACAGCTGGTTATCCAAATTTAGGTTAAGGAGGTTGGCATGACGGCACTGGTAGGTGGACTGGTGGCGGTAGCGTTGGGACTGATTGGCCTGGGCCTGTGGTGGCGGGAGTTTTTGGGTCTGCTGGCTGGGGGCCTTCCCTTATTGCTCCTGTTGGGCGGCGCCCTGGCCGTCTATTTAGGATATGAGGAAACCAAAGACAGGTTTTTCAAGAAATCCGAACCCCCGGCCTATGAACCTCCCAAGATGGCCGAGGCGGAAGTAGAAAAATATAAGGGAGAAGTGGAGCGCCTGAAGTCTGAAATCGAGGGTTTGAAGGAGAAACCCTAAGAGACTGAGGCCGTGTGGCAGGGCAGGTTTATAACCTGCCCCTGCTCGGCTTATCGCCTTACTCCCAAAGGCCGGCGCCGGTCACCGCCCGGCGCTACCAGGCTATTTCCCCCGAAGTCACCCGGACGACCTCTCCGCTCCCGGTCCGGACCAGCAAGGCCCCATCGGCAGCCACCTCCAGGGCCTGGCCGCAGATCTCCACCGCTCCTTGCCGCACCCTGACGGCGCGCCCCAAAGTCACCGTGTAGTCCTGCCATTCCTCCAGAATCGCCGCAAACTCCCGGGCTAGAAAACGCTGGTACAGGCTTTCCAACTCCTCCAGCCAGACCTGAAGGATCCGCAGCCGGGAAAACGTCCGCCCCGTGGTCAGGGCCAGGGAAGTGGCCAGGTCCGCCAGTTCCGCCGGAAACTGCCGGTTGTTGACATTGAGCCCCAGGCCCACCACCAGGTGGCGGATCTGGTCGCTTTCGGTCTCCATTTCCGTGAGGATGCCCCCCAGCTTTTTGCCGGCCAGGACCAGGTCATTGGGCCATTTGAGGCCGGCGCTGACGCCGCCGGCCTGCCGCAGGGCCCGGACCACCGCCACCCCGGCGGTGAGGGTGATTGGGGGCAGGTCCGTGGGGGGCAGGGGCGGGCGCAGCAGGACCGATACGTAAAGGCCCACCCCCGGCGGCGAATTCCACTCCCGGCCCAGGCGGCCCCGCCCCCGGCTCTGGCCTTCGGCCACCACCAGGGTGCCTTCCGGGGCGCCCCTAACTCCCAGTTCCTTGGCCAGATCGTTGGTCGAGGGCAGGGTGTCAAAATAATGGATGGGGCCCTTAAGAAGGCGGGCCTGCAACCCCGCGGCGATCTCTTGGGGAAGCAGTTTGTCCGGCAGGCCCAGCAGGCGGTAGCCCCGCCGGGGGGACCCCTGGATGGCATAGCCCAGGGCCTTGAGGCGGTTGATGCGCTTCCAGACCGCGGCCCGGCTCAAGCCCAGGCGGCCCGCCAGCGCCTCGCCGGAGACGGGATCGGCTGACTCCCGCAAGGCCCTTAAGACCGGGTCCTGCAAAGAGGCGGGATTTAGCTTCACATTTTTATTCATCAAGCCCTGAATAGTTTCGCTTTAAACTCCATATTAACATATTCAAAGGCTCGTAACCTTCTTGATAAATGGAAGTTATCAAAATCTCGGTAGTGCTTCTTCGATCCACTGACCTTTATCCGGGACAATCTGGTTTATAATAAAAAAATGAACCGGGAAATTGAGTCTGTAATCGCGGCAATGACGGCCCTTCCCAAGGACCAGGGGCTATTATTGTTTCTGGATTACGACGGCACCCTGGTAGAGATCGCCCCCCGGCCGGAATTGGCCCATCCTACCCAAGAGTTAGTTCATGTGTTGGGCCGTCTAG
>DASWLF010000499.1:0-3184 GCA_036396255.1 Desulfobaccales bacterium | reverse complement strand
CAAAAACTTTTTTGCCTCTAGGTCAATCACCATCATACTTTTGGAAGGTAAGGTCTCGAATCTCAGTATTTGATTTCATAAACATGATGACTATTTTTAACCGTCCCCCCTCACCCAACCCTCTCTCCCCGCCAGCGGGGGAAGATGGCGTAATTATTTCGCCCTGGTTTAAATAGGTTATCAAATTTCTGGATTAGCGCACTTAGCAAGGTGCATAGCTAATACAGAAAACCGAAAACCGAAAACCGGTACCTCACTTAATCCTCTCCTCGATCCAGCCGCCGCCCAGTACCCGGTCGTGGTGGTAGAAGACCACGGCCTGGCCCGGGGCCACCGCGGTCTGGGGGGAGTCAAACATTACTTTGGCCTGGGAGGAGTCCAGGGGGGTTATCCGGGCCAGGACTCCGGGGTGGCGGTAGCGGATCACCGCCTGGGCCGAAAACTCGCGGTGGGGCGGGTCTGTAAGCCAGTTGATCTGGCGGGCCAGGAGGCCGGCGGAGAACAATTCCCGCTTATGGCCCAGGACCACCTGATTGGTTTCGGGGTGGATTTCCACCACGTAGTAAGGCTCCCGGGCCGGCACCCCCAGCCCCCGGCGCTGGCCTATGGTGTAGTGTGCCAGCCCCTTATGCAGACCCAGCACCAGTCCCTGGGGGTCCACCAGCTCTCCCGGGACCGCCGGGCGTCCCAACCGGGCCGCGATAAACTCCTGGTAGCGGCCTTGGGGGATGAAGCAGAGCTCCATGCTCTCCCGGCAGCCGGGGGCCGCCGGCAGGCCCAATTCCTGATGCCGCCGCCGCACCTCGGTCTTGGTCAGCTCTCCCAGGGGGAAAAGCAGGTGGGGCAGGACCTGGCGGGGGAGGCGGCTTAAAAAATATGACTGATCCTTGCGGCGGTCCGCGGCCCGGTGCAGGCCCAGGCTGCCGTCGGGTCCTGGGGTCAGGCGGGCGTAGTGGCCGGTGGCCAAATAGGCGGCGCCCGCGTCCCGGACCCGTTCCCACAGGCGTCCGAATTTGATTTCGGCATTGCACTGGACGCAGGGGTTGGGGGTGCGGCCCCGGGAGTATTCCCGGATGAAATAGTCCAGCACTTCCCGGGCGAAGTCGTCCTCCAGGTCCATTTCGGTGATCTGAATCCCCAGGCGCTGCCCCAGGGCGGCCAGGTGGCCCACCGGCGGGGCGCCCGCAGAGAGGCGCAGGTGCACCCCCCAAACGGGAAAACCCTGCTGGAGCAGCAGGGCGGCGGCCACGCTGCTGTCCACCCCGCCGCTCAGGGCCACGGCCACCTGGTTGCTGAGGTTAACCTGATTAACCATTTGTTTAACATTTTTAAAGTAAGGGCCAGATAACAACCTGTTAGCTAGTTATATATAATTTATTGATATTTTAGGAAATATTAAACTTGGAATCCGGGCGGGCCGCAATTCTGTTCAGTAAATTGAACATGAAGGTGCAAGGAGGTAAATTATTGGGCCTCAGTGGGAGGTAAAAGAAGGGCCTTCCAGAAAGTTCACCGCGACCCCGTAATAGGGATTGGCCGGGCTGGGGGGCTCGAGGCGCACCACTTCTCCCTTGGCCTGGAGGTGGGAGGTCTCCTGGTAATCCAGGAAGGGCAAGGGGGCGGCAATGGTGAGGGAGACGACCTGGCCCGGCTTAAAGTAAGCGGGGGGGGGCACGTGAAAATAACTGCCGGAAAGACTGATATCTCGCAGGACCCCGTTTCCCAGGTGGACTTCGCCGGTCTCCGGCAGGCGGGTGCGAAATTCCACCGAGAGGGGGACTACCAACCGGTTGTAGCGTCTTCTTTCTTCAGGAGAGACCATGCCGTGGGTCCCGTATGGTAGGATGTAGAAAAACCCCAAAAATCTTATTGCATGTCACGTGCCATTCGTCAAGCATTTTCTGTAGGCCAGATATTCCTTGACGGGTCTGGTCCTTTTCCTTATCATACCAAAAAACTCCCAAAACTGCCAGCCGCAGAGGGCCGAGAGCCTCCCCATGTCTCATGTAGTGTCCATCATCAATCAGAAGGGCGGTACGGGGAAGACCACCACCGCGATCAACCTGGGCGCCTCCCTGGCTTATCAAGGTTACCGCACCCTGATAGTGGACCTGGACCCCCAGGGTCACACCACCGTGGGCATCGGCATCGATACGGAATCCATCGCCGGTTCCATGGCAGAGGTGATGACGGTTCCCAAGAAAAGCATCAACGAGGTGGTGGTGCCCACCTACATCCTGGGTCTGGATGTGGCCCCGGCCCACATCCATCTGGCCCGGGCGGCGGAGCAGGTTTACACCAGGGTCTTCCGGGAGGCCATCCTGGCCCAGGCCCTGAAGGATGCGGACTATGACTTCATCCTCATTGACTGCCCGCCCTCCCTGGGGATTCTCACCACCAATTCCCTGTACGCCTGCGACTTTATCATCATACCGTGCCAGATCTCCCGTTACTCTCTGGATGGGCTGGCGGATTTGCTGAACACCATCGAAACCGTCAAGAACCTCTCCATAGAAGACCTCTATCAGGGAGACCTCTATCGCATCCTGCTGACCATGTTCGACAAGCGCAACCGGGTCACCAATGAATACATCCTGGAGCAGCTCAAGCCTTACCGGGAGAAGACTTTTAATACCATTATCATGAAGAATGAGGCCCTGAATCAGTCCCAGATAGCCCAGAAAGCGATATTCGATTTTGAGCCCAAGTGTTCCGGGGCCCAGGATCATCTGCGCCTTGCCCTCGAGTTCCTGGAAATATGGCGAAAAAGAAACAGCTTGCCGGCAAGAAGACAAAGCTTGCAAAGCTGCCTCTAACCCAGGTGCTGGCCAGCCAGGGGGAGGAGATAGCTCCCTGGGGCCTGCCTTTAGACACGCCGCCACCCCCGGCGCCGGGGGTTCCTTTCTCCCGGGAGGGAGCCGGTGAGGGGGCCGTCGGCCCCCTGGCCGAGGTTTACCTGCACCTGGTCCAAGAGCTGGCAGCCCTGCAATCCCAGTTGCAGCCGCCCGCCGCGACCCCCACCGACTGGCGGCAGTCGCTACCATCCCAGGCGCCTGCTCCCCACCGGATCCGCCAGGTCCTGCGCCAGGCCCGGGAAGGTCTCCAGGACCTGCACCGACTCCTGTCACGGCCTTAGGTATTCCCACCCTTTCAACTGCGGGGCCCATACCTTTGCTGCGCCCGG
>DASWLF010000498.1:0-2695 GCA_036396255.1 Desulfobaccales bacterium | reverse complement strand
GAGGGCGGTTTTGAGCCCTAGCTTGCCGTCTTTGCACATGGGACCCGATGGGCCTTTCTTTCAGTACCAATCGGGTTAGTAATCGGAACTTACGGCATTAGTCTTGAGGGAGGGCCGGAGTCGGACCTCTGCCAAAATGCTTTTTCCGCTGAAACCGGGGTAAACCACAGGCAGCTTAGCTCGGGGTGGATGTCGGGGTGGCGCGAGGAAAAACCAGGCAAATTGTTTCAGGAAATGGAGCCGCCGGGGGAAGGCTGAGGGCCGGCGGCCCTTAACCTTCCCCGGTGATTGTGCCTTACATCTTCAAGTCGTCCCGGGTCCGGGCCACCGCGGCGGCGGATGTTTGAAGCATGGCCTCTTCTTCCTGGCTCAACTTCAGGGGCACGATCTTTTCGATGCCGCCGGCCCCCAGGATCACCGGCACCCCGAAAAAGAGGTCGTGCAGGCCGTATTCCCCGGTGAGGTAGGCGGACACCGGCACCAGGCGCTTCTGGTCCTTGAGGATGGCCTCGGCCATCTGCACCGCAGCCGCAGCCGGGGCGTAGAAGGCCGAGCCGGTCTTGAGCAGGCCCACGATCTCGCCGCCGCCCTTGCGGGTCCGGTCCACCAGCGCCGCGATGCGCTTCCTGGACAAAAGATCGGTCAGGGGCACCCCGGAGACGTTGGTGGCGCTCACCACCGGCACCATGTCGTCGCCGTGGCCCCCCAGCACCATGGCCTGGATCTCCTCCACCGCCACCTTCAACTCCATGGCGATGAAGCAGCGGTACCGGGCGGTGTCCAGGATGCCGGCCATACCCATGACCCGTTTGCGGGGAAAGCCGCTCACCTTGTAAGCCACGTAGCACATGGCGTCCAGGGGGTTGCTGACGATGATCAGGAAGGCGTTGGGGGATTTGGCCACCACTTCTTTGGTCACCGCGGCCACGATATTTTTGTTGGTATTGATCAAGTCATCCCGGCTCATGCCCGGTTTCCGGGCAATGCCGGCGGTGATGATCACCACCTTGGAGCCCCGGGTGGCTTCATAGTCGTTGGCGCCCACCACCCCCACGTTGAAGCCGAAGATGGGCCGGGCCTGCATCAGGTCCAGGGATTTGCCCTGGGGCATGCCTTCCACCACGTCCACCAGCACTACGTCCGCCAACTCCCGGGCCGCGGCCCAATGGGCGCAAGTGGCCCCCACGTTGCCCGCTCCCACCACGGTAATCTTCGGGCGACCCATAATTACCTCCTCGTTAGATATGTTTAGGGGGGAGGGCCGGGGACCCTTACGAAAAAGTCGCTGCCCTCCCCCCAAACCCCCCTCCCAACCCGCTTAAGGGGCCGGGGAAGGTGGGGCATACGCCCCGACTTCCCCGGCCTGACAAGAATCTTAAGGGATTGGGGGAGAGGGCTTGGGAGAGGGGGTAAGGGGCCGCGCCCCTTAGCCCCCTCTCCCAAAACATTCTGCAATTCTAGCCATTTTCTGCCGGTCCTGCAATGAAAATCTGGCGGCGGAAATTGACAGTTTTGCTGAAGGAACCTATAATCCGCGCATTCGGTGGTGTTATGGCCAATTTTGCCGTCTATCTCCGGGCCCTGCGGCTCCCCTTCCTCACCGGCTCCCTCCTGCCGGTGACCGCGGCCACGGCCCTGGCCTATCTCATCGATCGGGTCTTCGCCCCCGGCCTGTTCTTGCTCAACGCCCTGGGAGTGGCCGCTCTCCACCTGGGGGCCAATCTCCTCAACGACTATTACGACGCCTTCGGCAGCGACCCCCTGAACCTGAATTTCACTCCTTTCAGCGGCGGCAGCCGGGTGATCCAGAACCAGGAGCTCAGCCCGGCCGCGGTCAGAGACCTGGCCTACCTCTTCCTGGCCCTGGGGCTGACCTGCGGCGCCGCCCTCATCTACCTGGACCGGCCCTGGGTGGCCCTGGTGGGGCTCCTGGGCCTGCTGGCCGGGTTTTGCTACTCCGCCGCCCCCTTGCAGCTGATGAGCAACGGCCTGGGGGAACTCATAATCTTTGTGGCTTTCGGACCCCTCCTCAGTCTGGGCACCTTCTACGTCCAGACGGACCGCTTCAGCCTGGTAGGGGCCGCGGTGGGTCTGCCCCTGGCCTTTCTCATCACCGCCATCATCTGGATCAACGAGTTTCCCGACCTGGAAGCCGACGTGGCCGCGGCCAAACGCCACCTGGTGGCCCGCCTGGGTCTGCACCGGTCCCGGTGGGTGTACGAGGGTTTGATGCTGGGGCCTTTTCTCAGCTTGTTTTTCCTGATAGAGATCTTTCTGCTGCCGGACCTCATCGTGGCGGCCCTGGTGGCCCTGCCCCTGGCCCTGAAGGCGGTCCGCACGGCCTGGCGCACCCCGCCCACCGAACCGGAGTTTGTCCCCATCCAGGCCCTCACCATCCAGACCCACTTCCTGGTGGGCCTGACCCTAACGGCGGCCCTCATTTACGCGGCCTGGTGGCGGTGAAAATAGCTGTCAGCAGTCAGCAAAAACTTATGATGGAGGAAGTCGAAAAAAAAGGGTGGGCACCGCCCACCATGACTCCTTCCAGAAGCTGCCGGGGCAGCGAATCTTCTTTTTGAAACTTCGATGCAGCCCTATCCATGGTTGTTTTAAATGTAGCCGCAAGCTTTAGCTTGCGCAGGCTAAAGCCTGCGGCTACCATGAAAATGCCGATTCTTCATCTCGTCCCCAAGCT
>DASWLF010000497.1:0-2123 GCA_036396255.1 Desulfobaccales bacterium | reverse complement strand
CCGCCACGCCCGCAGCCTGGGGCTCAAGGTGAAGTGCGGCCATGGCCTCAACTACCGGAACATCAAGCCCTTTCGGGGCCGGGAGGAGTTCGCCGAGTACTCCATCGGCCACGCCATCATGGCCCGGGCCATCCTGGTGGGCCTGGAGCGGGCCGTCCGGGAGATGATCGAGCTGATCCGGGGATGATTTCTAACTTGTAGCGCTGGCTTTTCTATGAAAATAAACCGGTAGGGCGGGCCTCCGTGCCCGCCATCCTTGTCGTTCCCCAGCAGGAGCTTGGGAACGAGGGTAAGACATGGAACTCATCGACCTGCACGTCCACTCCGCGGCCTCCGACGGCTCCTATGCGCCGGCGGAGGTGGTGCGTCAGGCCAAAGAAGGGGGCCTCAAGGCCATGGCCCTCACCGACCACGACACCATCGACGGGGTGGCGGAGGCGGTGGCCGCAGGCGGTCGCTTGGGCGTGGAGGTCATCCCCGGGGTGGAGGTCAGCGCCCGCTACCCCGGCGGCACCATGCACATCCTGGGCCTGCTCATCGATCACACCAACGGCCACCTGGACCAGCGCCTGGCGGTGCTCAAAAGGGCCCGGACCGAGCGCAACCCCCAGATTATCGCCAAGCTCAACGCCCTGGGCATTCCCATCACCATGGCGCAGGTGGAGGCCATTTCCGGGGGCGGCCAGATGGGGCGGCCCCATATCGCCCGGGCCTTGCTGGAGGCGGGCTATGTCCATGACCTGCAGGAGGCCTTCGACCGGTACCTGGGCTGGCGCCGCGCCGCCTACGTCAGCAAGTTCCGCTTCCCCCAGGAAGAGGCCATCGCCATGATCCGGGATGTCCAGGGCGCGCCGATCCTGGCCCACCCCTTCACCCTGGGCCTGGGCTCCGCCTTTGCCCTGCGAAATCTGCTCATGGAGCTCAAAAACCTGGGCCTGGCCGGCCTGGAAGTCTACTACTCGGAACACACCCCGGAGCAGGAAGCCCTCTACCTGAAGCTGGCCCGGGAGCTGGGCCTGTTGGTCACCGGCGGCTCCGACTACCACGGCGCCAACAAGCCGGAGGTCACCCTGGGCCGCATGCCTTCCCAGGCCAAACTCACCTACGAGCTGGTAAAGGCGCTGAAATCCTGGCGGCTCCGGGAATACGGCTTGCACCGGTAGCCCAGGCTGCCGCCGGCGCCTCCAGCATCCCGGGGGGGGGCGGGGGAGGTGGTAAGGCCCGGGGCCCCCCGACCCCCTTTCTCACCAATCCCAGGCCTGACCCGGGGTTAAGACCCGGAGCCCAAAGCCCGGGGCACGGTTTCGGGCTCGGTGGCGCCTGCGCCGGTTGGCTCCCGCCAGGCCAGCAGATACAGGATCTCCGGCCCGGGGTTCTTGAGGGCGTGGGCGATGCCCGGCGGAATGCGGACCAGGGTGCGGCCCCCGGCCAGGAGCCGCTCCTCCACCTTCCCCGCCGCCTCCCAGATCAAAACCCCGGGGTGGGGAAAGACGTAGAGCCACTCCGTAAAACCGGGGTGCAGGTGGTTGCCCCGGGTCTGCCCCGGGTTGATGGAGGCGAGGTGGAAGGTCCGGAGCATCTCCCCGGGCTCCCGGAGCCGTCCCTGCCATGGGAAAAAGCTGATCCCCCTGGCGTCCTCCTTGATTTCTCCCCTCAGGTCAATGAATTCTACGGTTGCCATATCCCTACCTCGCTGGGTGGGCAAAACCCGGTTACCAGTCAATCTAGTAACTCGGGTTCAGAAAGGGAAGGCTGACGGCGCCCAAATTTTTCCTGGGCCCCGGCGAAAAAACCAGTTAGGGGGTCCAGAACCTTGCATTTTTGGCCCGATCTGTTAGAGTGATGCCGCTGCCGCGGCACGGCATAATTTTTTCTCGGCACCCCTTGAATCAGCGGAACATGGCTACCATCAACGACCTGGTCCTGGTCCACATGGACCGCAAGCCCGCTTTCTACGCCCGCATCAACGATATCAACCCCGACGTCAAGCGGGGCTGGTATCAGGTGGAATTGCTGGCCCTGATGTTGCCCCCCCAGACCCTGGTCTGGATTCTGGAGGAGTCCCACTTGAGCGGCGAGGAGTTCAGCATGGGGAACCGGCCGGTGCAGCTGGTGCTCATTCC